>JANMVK010000798.1:0-9221 GCA_031392725.1 Pseudobdellovibrionaceae bacterium | reverse complement strand
GAGTCTTGCGGTAATAAATTTCCCGTAGCGGCGACTCCGAGATGATTTCTTTTTCCATTAAAAATTCAAACAGCCGGTCCAATGCGCATTTCAGGCCGCGTATGGTGGTATCTGCGATCTAGTTTTCCTGTTGCACTTGGTCGAGCCAGGTGCGGAGCATATCGGTGGTCAAATTGTGGACCTGAGCGTTGCCGAACGTTTCGGTAAAATCAACCAGATGCAGTCGCATCTTAAAAAATGTGCTGTTGGGCTTTTCGTGCAGAAACAAAATCATTAGTTCTTCAAGCGTCAAGTCGCGGTAGCTGTTGATGTCGGCGGTGCTGAATTTATTTTCGATTTTCGCCTTGTATTCGCCGGCCGCGATTGCGGAGGCGAATGTCTTCCGGATTTTCCGCTTCGTGAGTGGATGGATGTAACTGGCCAGGATTGTGCGGATCTACTCGTAGATTTATCTGCCAAATTTTTTGACAAAAGAATCCCATACCTGATCAATCAGGCAAATGGCGTACAAAAACATGACAGCCTCGGAGCGGCTTAAAGGGCTTTTCGGACTTAAACTATTTTTATGATATTCTTAAAGTCGTGGACCGTGAAATAGGGCGGCGACAACTCAATCGCCAAAGAGTCGACGAGATCCGGGGCCAAACCTCAAGTGGGACTATACCAACGGATACTTCAGCATAACGCGAAGGCCAGAAGTCTGAAGCGGAACGCCACAAGGACGAGTGAGCGCGTCACCATAGGTCGTTCGCAAAAGAGATAAGTCCCCAACTGGGCAGAAGTAGCGGACAGACCGAAAAGCTTCGGAGCAGATTCAAAGAGGAGGAGTCGAGCGTACCAGCTACGTGCCAAACTGTTTGGAAAATTCAGAAAATTTGGATGTGACATGCGCGCGAGAATGCCGTGAAATCAGGTGCTGAAGGTGGGAGACTTGATCGTTGAATTCGGCGGAAAAAGTCTTAAAGCGCCTGCTAAAGATTTTTACGGCGGCAAGGTTGGAGGAAGGAGCTAAACGTTAAGCTTTTTAACCTTTTCGACTTTATGTATTAAACGTCGGCTCATTGTGCCGACTCAGGATGAATAAAAAAGGGGCCCCACCCGAGCCCCTTTCAAAAAAAATTCTCTAAACAAAATTACGGATTATTGCGTCCGCTGTAGAAATCATCTTTCCACTTATCAAATTCCTGGCTCGAACGTGCTTTGCCGGCGCGATACTGCGCGCGGGACATCACGATCATTCCGCTCATCCCGTATTCGCCACCGAGGCCGAAGCTGGCGCCCGATAACAGTTTGAGATTTACGTTGATGGCTGCGCCCCGTCCGTTGTGTACGGTCACGGAAACGCCACGGCCTACGCTGGCCTGCTCCGATAGGAAACGGAGTTTTAGCGCGTCACCAAAATGATATTCGCCGAACATTGCGTTCGGAGTGGTGACACCGGCGTTGACGGAATAAATCCGTAACGTCGCGGGTTGAAATGAGGGAATGGCGATTTGCGGACCCACTCCGCCACCAGCCAGAACGATGCCGACGGCTTGGCTTTTAGTTTCGCCGGTGAGAGCGTTGCGGCAAGTGACCGTGCCTTCGCCTTCGAGCGCCGTGATGCCGATAATAATGGCGGCATCAATTCCAGAAACCGTGGCCTTCAGCTTACAACCGGACACTAATACCGGCTCAGCGTTAGCTAAATTGGCGAGTCCAAGACAGAGAACTCCCGCGATGAACATTTTTTTCATACTAACCCCTTATGGTTTTTGTTTTAAGCAGCACTTACCCTTAAGTACTTACCCTTTAGGGAATCTACATTGCGATTGCCGTGCCGAGTCCATAAAAGCTCTAGCCCCCGTTGTGGCGGAAATGGACTAGAAATGAATTTTTTGCTGCTGAAATTTTAACCGGCGACTTTGACTTTTTCGTCACCCGAAACTTCGTAATCGGAGTACGGCGTCTGCACTAAAATCGGGTTTTTATTTTCATCGTAAAAGCCGCGCACCTTGAAAAGTTTCAATGGCACTTCTTTGCCCTTTACTTCAACTGTTCCGGCTTGTTCCAAGAGGAACTCCTCACCGACGAAGGTGGCCATATCTTCACTGAGCAACAGATCCGTGCCAAACGATTTGGTGGCGGCCTCAATCCGCGAGGATTGATTAACCGTATCGCCGATCACCGTGTACTCCATGCGCTCGGAGGAGCCGATGGTTCCTGAGATCGCTTGGCCCCGGTGTAAACCCATGCCGATGCGAATGGGAACCTGGTTGCGGGTGGCGCGCAATTCATTCAAAAGATTTAAAGCTATGCGCATTTCAATACTGGCCTTCACCGCATTCTGCGTATCGCGTTCGGAAGCGTTCGGAGCGCCCCACACCGCCATAATGGCGTCACCAATAAATTTATCGACGATGCCGCCGTGTTTGTTGATGATGCCCACCATAATTTGAAAATACTCATTGAGCATTTCCACAACTTGTTCGGGCGAATGGCCTTCGGAAAATTTAGTGAAGCCGCGAATGTCGGAGAAGAACACGGTGACTAACTTATTACTGCCGCCGAGTTCCAAATTGCCCTTCAATAAATCCTCGGTCACTGAGGAGCCGTGGAACTTACTGAACATATTTTTAACCTTGTCGCGCTCAACCAAACCCTCGATCATGTGATTGAATGCCTCACCGAGCTGGCCCACTTCATCACGCGAACGCACATCGGAGCGAGCAGTGAAATTGCCTTTGGCGACTTGGTTGGTCAGTTCCGCCAAAGTTTCCAAAGGCGAAGTGAGCGTAATGGAAAACAGGAACACCAGGAAAAACGCCACCGACACAATCCGGCCGGCCACATAAATCGCTTCACGTTTCACCGCATGAGCGGCTTCCAAGATCACGGCATCAGGAACCATGGCGATCACAGTCACGCCCAACGCGGTTTTGGTGTAGGCCGCGGTGAATGGCTGATTGGTTTGTTTATCGATAAACGGCAACTGCCCTTGTTTAAATTCAGAAGTCATCGCGGCTTTTACCACGGGATTATCTTTAAACGATTCGCCTTTTAACAATTTGGCCTCGTCCGGGTGGGACAATAAGCGGCCTTCATTATCGACCAAATACAAAGTCCGTTCACTGACCGACGCAAACACCTTTTGCAGTTTATCCAAACGGATTTCCGCAAGCACCACATGAGTCACGTTACCGTAATCATCTTTAGCCAAGGGAAAGCCAATGGTGAATAAAGGCGCGCCGCCTTCGATGGTGGAATTTTTAATTTCAATATAACCATCGCGGCCCGAGAACAGCGCCTCGGGATGTATCCACTTGCGATTTTTCTGCGTGGCTCGCAACACATCAATAAAAGTTTTATCGAGTTTATATTGCTTCAGGTAAACTTCATTCACCACGCGCATGGGATCAGCCACCGCCGCGCGCGGAAGCACTTCGACCGAGACCAAATCCTGATCGCGCTTAAACGTCAGTTCCAACGCCTTCTCGCGTTCGTCACCGGAGCTGGTGTCTTTGAGTAACAGGGACGCGACAATTTTAGCTTTATCGACATAGGACACCAAAAGGCCCTCAACCTCAGCGGCGCGGGCGCGGGATTGATCCCGGTTGGACTGTTCCTCACGGTCGATGGAGATTTCGGCGAAGCGCTGGGCGCTGAGCCACGTGATCGCCGCCGCCGAAGCGCCAAGCAGGAAAATGGTCAGAAAGATCAGTTTGAACGCGATTGGAATTCGAAAGCGTTTTTTCATACTTACTTTTCGGAATTCCCAATGATTCAAATGACTTGTTTTTGTAACTTAAGGCTTAAGTCGAGGTCCGGCACTCTCGACCAAAGAATTGACCTAACTCGGGCACTCAAGGGACAATTGTAACCTGTGAACAATCCCAAGCTTTTAAAGATCTTCTTGCCCCTCGTCATAGCTCTCGGCGCCGGTCTTTGGTGGGCGACCTCAGTCCAGGTTCGATCAACCGGGACCAAATCCTTCCGGCAAGATTCCCCGCAGTCCATTCTTGAGCATGTGCGCACGGCCAATAGTCCCCTGGTGCTGGTGAATTTTTGGGCTTCATGGTGTGAGCCGTGCAAAGAGGAAATGCCCGCGCTGAAGGAACTTAAAAAACTCTACTCGGATAAAGGCCTAAAAATCATATTAGTGTCGATCGATGACGCCGAAGATTTGGACGCCGCCGTTCAATATCTGCGCGAGAACGATATGGACTTCACGACTTTTTATAAAGGCGCGCAGTCGCTTAAATTTGTTTCGCAGATTTATCCCCAATGGACAGGCGCTGTGCCCGCTAGCGTGCTGTTCAATCCTGAGCTAAAAATATTGGATGCCTGGGAAGGCGACAGTTCACTGGAAGAACTCCAACAACGCGTACAAAAACAACTGAGAGGCTCATGAAGAGTAAATCCGCAGCCGCACCAGCGGGCACCGCCAGAACCAACTTTCCGCAACGCCGCCACAAACCCATGCCGCCGCCCAAGCCGGACCGCTGGATGATGTTCCTGTATCTTTGCGAGCAGGCGTCGTGGTCCCAGGTCACCAAGAATTCCTACGTTATTTCAAGGTTTTGGGCTTGGTTCTCGCGCATTCAGCTGGGTCCCACGGTCAAGATCCCCATTCCCCGCTTTATGAGCACCCGGGATCCTTGAGATAAGATTAGGAATTGATTGGCATTAAGGCTCGATCTTGGCTATACAGATCGATTCCGGAGGCCCTCATGGCAAAGAAAAAAGGCAAAGTTCGTATCATCACATTGGAATGCACCGAAGCGCGTAAAGAGAAGAAGTCGCCTTCCCGCTACACGACGATGAAGAACTTCCAGACGCACCCGGAACGGCTTGAGAAAAAGAAGTACAATCCCAATCTCCGCCGCCACACGATCCATAAAGAAATTAAGTAAGCCACGGAGAGTCCATGAATTCATTCAAGGAACTCTATCCAGACTATCCAATCAAACCGCCATCCAAATTCACTAAGATTCGTGGCATTTTATTCACTTTAAGTGTGCTTGCCGTGATCGGTGGAGCCACCACCTACGTGCTTTATTATCTATCGATCGCGCAAATCCCCATGCCGGCCATGGCCGGGTTGCCGCAGCCGATGTCTCCCGCTACTGAAAAGGAAATGCTCGAGAGCCTCACCGTTGAGCAGCTCCATCCCATCGGCCGCGCCTGCATGGAAGACAACGACGCCGATTGCGTAAAAACTATTTTCAACCGGATTTTGCAGATTGAACCCAACAATCTCAACGCTCTGGCCAGCCTGGGCATGATTGAGATTAAACTGGGCGAACGCGACCGGGCCGCGGAACACTTCAAGAAATATCTTGAACTGGGCGGCGAGCGCTCGCGCGTTTCAAAATTTCTGAATCAATAATCTATAACGTGAATTGAAAAACGCAGCACTGCTTACGAATCGCATCCGCACTGCTTCGTTTTCTAAAACAGGTCCCTGCGGTCCACAGGGACCTGGAAAAATCAGATCTTAGTGTCATAAGACTGACCTTTGAAGGTTCATTCCCGGCAACAACCGTTGCAATTGCTCCCGGTGATTCTCAGGCCTTAAATGTATGGCCCGGGCGTGAACTTCCTGTTCTTGATTCCATTCTTGCGCAGTATGAAGCTGACGAGGCTCTTCGTGAGCTTCGG
The DNA here is from genome assembly GCA_031392725.1 of Pseudobdellovibrionaceae bacterium. Lineage (GTDB taxonomy): Bacteria > Bdellovibrionota > Bdellovibrionia > Bdellovibrionales > UBA1609 > JALHOQ01. The sequence continues at coordinate 3,581 of JANMVK010000798.1, read as the reverse complement.
CTTCAGCCGCGAGTTGTGGCGGTAAGGCCAAAACTGGATTGTTCATGTGTGACTCCTGTTGGGCAATAGCCCGTAAGTTCCAAAACCCACAACGGGCTTTGGAAAAGTTAAAAAAATTGATAAATAAAATTGGTTTTCGGGCGGTTAGGTCCGAAACAAAGTGGTTAGATTGTAATAGAGGATTGTTATTTGACCGGGTTGCCTGTGGAGGCTACGCGATTCATTCCACAATCCGTCGGATTGGTAATATTTTGAGTGTTACTAGTCATCGGGCGCCTCCTTTCATAGAGTTATAGAGAGAATATCAGTAGAGAGTACTCTTCACAACCGAAACTTCGTGTTTTTGTTGACGCCGCTCCATTCCTCTCGGCAGAAGTAGTTGATGAACAGTTTTTGGGACCGGATCGGAATCTCCGCCTCTATATTATGTGTGATTCATTGTTTGTTCACCCCGTTGCTGGTGGTGTTCTTGCCGTTGGTGGGTGCCACGTTGGCGCGCGGCTGGTTTCATGCCGCCATTATCGCCGTCGTGGTTCCCGTTGCCATGTTCGCCTTGTGGAATGGCTACCGCCTCCACCACTACCGGCCCATTGTTTGGCTGGCGGGGTTTGGTTTTTTAGCCATCGGCCTGGCCGTCGTCTTCGGCGCTGAACACAACGCCATCGAAACCGGCTTTATGGTCGCCGGCGGCCTGCTGCTTTCGGCCGCACATTATTTAAATATTCGCGCGACCCGTAATTGTAAGCATTAAGAATTGATTTCCACATCGACCACGACAGCCGCGTGATCACTCATCCGGCGCCACGGCAATCCGTACAACACAGTGTGATCCCAAACATGAAACCCGCGGGTGTAAACTCGATCGAGCGCCAGAAACGGTTTCCATGAGGGAAAAGTTTTAGGATGATGGCCATGTATCGCCACTCCCGCCTCTTGCAAGGCCAACTGACCGAACAATGGGTCGCTGAATTTTTGCTGCCAATCATTGAAATCGCCGCCCACGATCAACGGGCACTCCTTGGCCACCCGGCCGCTCACCCGCTCGATCAAGGAGGTCAGCTGCTGGCGCCGGCCGCGAGCCAACAAATCAAAATGCAAACACAGCAAGTGCACCGGACGGATGTTGGGTCCGATTTCTATTTCCGCGTGCAGCAGTCCGCGCTTTTCCAGCGGATTGGTGGAGACGTTGATGTTTTCGTAATTCAAAAATGGAAATTTGCTTAAGATCGCATTGCCGTGATGGCCCTCGGAGTAAACCGCATTTTTGCCATAAGCGAAATGCGGCCACAACTCATCGGCCAAATACTCAAACTGCGCGCCAAAATCAGGGCCCTTTACTTTTTCAGGATGGACACCCATGACCTCTTGGAGAAACACCACGTCGGCATTGACGTGACGGATGGCCATGCGCAGCTCCTTCAGCACGTACTGCCGCGAATAGAAGCAAAAGCCCTTATGCATGTTGTAGGTCAGAATTCGAAAGCGCACAGAAGGATATTAAAAATAAAAAGAGGGCCGGTTAAGCCCTCTTTTCGAAAAAACCGATTATTTTAGACTTAGTTCGCCAACTGGAACACAGGAGCCGACACCAGCGCCTTTTGGACGGCGGCATCAGCGTTCACCAGGCCGGATCCGAACTCATTGTTCGGATTGGGGCCCAAAGCGGTGGCCGTTGACTTCAGAATCTCACGCACCTGCAGGGGCGTAAGACGCTTGTTAGCCGCGCGGATCAAAGCGGCAACACCCGCAACGTGGGGAGTGGCCATGCTAGTGCCTTGGAAAGATGCATAGTCCGTGGCCTCAACCGCAAACGAAGTCGAAGCGCTGCCACCACCGGCGAGCGTGGCTTTGGCTTCTTCACCTAAAGTCTGCTCAATCATAACCGCGGGAATGGCGGCTTCGGTGCCGTCTTCGCTCAGCGTGCCTTGCAGCAAACCGGGAGCGTTGTTGTAGATCACAGCGCCGATTGCGCCCTTAGCGAGTACGTTGGCGACTTTTTCTTTAAAGGGAATTTCACCACGTGAGATCAGCGCGACCTTACCGGTTAAATTCAAAGTGGCCACGTCGGCGGGTTTGCCAAGGCCGGCAAATACAAGGTCACCCTCGACAATGCGGACCGGGGATCCCACGAACGGGAGCGCCTTCACCACAGTGAGGCCTTTGCCGGTGTCTAATCTAACAGTGGCGCCACGGCCGGTGCCGCGCGGAACGGAAGATATGACATCCACGCCAGGTCCCATCACATCCAACTCCGGTCCCCACTGCGAGAACACGGCTTTGGCGTTGGTGACGTCGATCGCGCCCACAGCGGTGAGCGTCTCAACAGCGGCCGGGAACGACACTTTACCGGTGCCGTCATTGCCTGAAGCGGCGGTGATAAACACACCGGCGGCTTCACACGCGGCAATCGCGGCGCGCTCACCGGCGGAGATCATCATTCCACCTAACGACATATTCACGACATCCACTTTTTGTCCGGCGGCCCAGTTGATACCGGCGGCAATAGCCGTCGAGGGACAACCTAAGCTGGTGCAGACCTTGCCCATCAATAATTTTGCCTTGGGAGCCACGCCGGTCAAACCGTCGCGCACGCCAGCTGCGAGAATCGTTCCCGCCACGTGAGTGCCGTGGCCGATTTCATCACTAATATCAGTTGAGGAACCACCGGTGAAGTTCTTGCCGGCTTCCAATTGGCCTTTAAGGGCCGGGTGATCTGAGTCGAGGCCGGTGTCGAGCACCATCACGCGAGCGGTGTCACCTTTAGTGGTGGTCCATGCGCCAGGAGCCTTAACCGAGTCGATGCCCCAGGGACGATCCATTTTAAGTTTCGGTTTTTTTGGTTTCTTAGGCTTGGCCACCGAGAAAGTCGCCATGACTTTGGGTGCCGGATGCATAATTTCTTTTTCCACTAAGGCAATCGCCGGATGCTGGCGGAGCGACTCAATGGCGGCTGCGTCTGATGATTCGATAATCAACAGCTGCACGTGCTCCAAAACTTCGTTAACCGAAGTGTTGGAATTAAACAAACGCATGGGCGCCACTTCGGCCATTCCCAATTGCTGGCTATTAAAAGCCTGTGCCTTCATACTCTGCGCCATCATCTCGAAAGTTTGCGGCGACTTAAACTGCACTAGATATTTCTCAGCGTGAGCTGTGAGTGACAGTGCAAAACCTAGAACAACCCCTAATATAGTGGCATTCCGTGCGATCATTGTTCCCCCATTCCATGAAGTCTGCGTGACCTCTTGAGACGTTGATTAAAACATTTCATGAAAACTTTGCAATTTTTTTGGTTCCAATTTGGAGCCGATGACAGAATTTTGATAAGTACATGAATTTATGTGCAGAAAAGTCTGTAAGACTCTGCGCGCTAGTAGTCATTTATGGAAACTATTACAAAAAATAGGGACGCTACAATAGTTTGCGCATCTCTATATCACAGCGCACCTAGGCCGGATGCGATCCAAGGTGCACCACTTCATAGCCTTATATAGAGCGCAGGTGGCGCGACCGCTTCCCCATTTTTCAAGACAAAAAAACTTGCCCCCCACCTGCCACGCACTGTTCCGGCGCCCCCACCT
>JANMVK010000794.1:0-3447 GCA_031392725.1 Pseudobdellovibrionaceae bacterium | reverse complement strand
CGCCGTGCTCTTTAGTTTTCAAGCGCATCCATGCACTCTCGCGGCCAATTTGAAGGCGCCCTCTTGGGTGGATAATTTCAAGACCGCGCAAATGGTTTTGATGGGCCATATCGTTAAAAAAACCAAGGCCGCGGGCAGTGCCTACACTCTGGAAATCAAAGTGGGCAAAGTGTGGAAGGGCAAAGCGGGCAAGACCATTCAAGCCACCACGCGGACGATCAGCACCTGCGATAGTTTTGGCGATATCGTGGAAGTCGAGCAAGGCTGCCTGTTATTTTTAGACACGAAAAACGAAGTGATCTCGGGCGCCACTGAAGGCGAATCCTCGTTCTGCCTCCCGCCGAACGCGCTCCGCTTAAGAAAGCTGCCGGCTGAGTTCGAGGCTAAGGTAAAAATCAAAAAGTAGAAATCTGTCGATCTGCTTGGCGCTGATCGATTCCGTGCAATTGGCGCGAGGCCTATCGTTTATAGGCGGCGCGGGCCTTGCTGTTCTATTACCGAGAATGGGAGTTGATATGGGAAGCAAGTGGGTGGGTCAGGTTCGATTTTTTGTTTATCTGCTGTTCACGTGCCTTTTGGCTACGGAAGCGGCTTACGCGGCGAAGGAATGTGCTTTGATTCCCTCCGCGGACTTCGTCAATAGCCATGTTAAAGGTCTAACCGTGCCTATCAAACGCCTGCATCTGCGCACCGTGGACGGGCGCAATATGAAGCTGGACATAATGGCTTCCGTGAATCTGCTCGACTTAAAATTTATCGGCCGGGGGATTTTGTTTACCATTCCTTTAGTGGGTGCCGATGGCGCTCCCGTCGATCAAACCATACCGGTGGCCGCCATGGCTCTCGAAGTCTACGCCAAGGGCTTGAGCGAACTGATCACCGACGGTGCGGCGCTGTGCCACATGAATGAGCCCCATTCGATTGAAGTGCTGTTGCCCCGGATCGCCATGGTTCGAACCAATGTTGTTTATTTGATAAAAGTGGCAATGCCGGCCTCCGCGCTATTGCAATTTAAGCCAAGCGGAACTCCCTGCAAAATCAGCCAAATGAAATGTGATGTGCCGGACGAAATTCAGGCGTTCGCGGTCAATGCGATGTTTGATGAATTTTAGTTCTGCGGTTTTTTGATTTCGCGCTTAGTGCCCTGATGCTTGCGCCAGTCGAATTCGGCGTTTTTCTCGAAACGGTCGCGCCAGGCTTTCCATTTTTCCGGCGGAAATTTATGAACGACGTTGCCTTGGGCATCAAAAATGTCTGGTTTCTTCCCGAATAAAAAGCCAAGGAATTTATTTAACATGAGGGAACGATAGCCAATTCCCTCAAATGTGACAATCTTTTACTTGCACTCTTCATTGATGCACGCGGTGGTCAAATCGCCGATGACTTCATCGGGAATGGTTCCGCGCTGAGCGATATAGCCGTCGATCATTTTCTCGCCGCAAATTTCGCGGGCGACTTCTTTGGCCTTCAGTTTAGTTTCGCCACGGCCAATGGCCGTTCCGTAACCGGTGATGATCCGGCAAGAGAATTGGCTTGGTCCACTTTCAGAAGCCGGCATACGCATCGGTGAAGCCGACACCTTGGATGTGGCCAACGTCATTAATAAGACACCTAAAGACAATGTTAGGGCACGCATGGTGAGCCCTCCTTCTCACCTTAGGTAAGAGCAAAGTGGGTTCCAAGTGCCTGGTTAGGAGGCATGTGCTAACTGATTGGAATCACATGTTTTTCGTATAGTTTACGAAGGTGTGGTTCCTATTCAGTTGGAGCTAAGTTAAAGCCGGCGCTTTTCGGTTGAACGGCTGTCGTCTTTCTCGACAGCCGCCCGCCCAAGTCGATTAACGAAGGACTTCGCCTTCAAGCCTGTCGTTGGGGCCCGGTTCGCGCTGTTCTATTAAAGGCGGGGGCGGTCTCTGATATCCCGTCGGGGGAGGACCACGCCTGGGAGGCACGCGGGTCATGCGAGTGGGATTGGTCGCCAGAACACCTTGGATAGAACCAAGTCCAAAACAAAAGGGACCGCTATAGCGTAGGGAGTTCAACGTGAAGTTGAAGTTAACTCCGGAACCAATTCGAATTCCTCCAGCGGCACCATGTTCACCAACATGCCTTGAGCTGAGTTCAACCTGTCCTAGAAGACCAAGCACATCTCGGTAGGCGAATCCGGCGCCGACGGCAGTGATTCGGCCATCGGTTCGGCACGCGCCGGCCACAGCTCCAAATCCGAGAACGAGTGAAACATCAAACGTCGAAGTGTACTCGTTGCCGAAGGCGTCCCAGCAGTTAGCGCGGCCTCTGCCGCCACCGACTTCAAACACCAGAGCGCCGGTGTGCGTACGATAAGAAATTTCGCAGCGAGTGAATAACGCATTGGCATCTGTCACAAACGTAGCCGCCAACATGAGCACAGATGCAATTAAAAAGCCTTTCATGTAATTCTCCTTTAGTTGCGGGAGGACTAGAGCAGGAGATGGGCCACGGGCTTGGGTTTTAAACCGATCTGACGGGATAAATAGAATTAAATGACAATTTTGCGCGCTAGCACGAAAGAATCGCGATCATTTAAATTTTATCGCCTTCACTTCGGCCTGCAATACACCGACGGGCCGTTGGATTTCAATTTCGTCGCCGACCTGTTTGCCCAGCAAGGCTTTAGCCATTGGCGATTTCCATGAGATTTTGTTATTGCCGGGTTCAATTTCATCTTCGCCGACTATCACGTAAACCTTTTCCGCATCGTCTTGGTCGACAATAGTCACGGTGGCGCCGAACACCACCTTTTCGCTTTTGACCGTGGACGGATCGACCACTTGGGCGTTTTCAATGCGGTCGCGGAGAAACATCAGGCGTTTATCGATTTCCCGCAAGCGCCGCTTTCCATATATATAATCGCCGTTTTCGCTGCGGTCGCCGTTGCCGGCGGCCCAGGCCACGGTTTCCACCAGTTTCGGCCGCTCATTATGGAATAACTCGGTAAATTCCGCTTGCAACTTTTTGAATCCTTCAGGAGTTATGTAGTTCGGAGTTTGGGCCATAAATCATTTTACTCAAGAGTTGAGACTTTGACCATGACATTAACCGATCCACAGCTCGATTGTGTTGGCTGCCAGAAAGCAGGCAAGTGCTGTGACTTCCAGCCGTTTATTCCTAACTATATTTTGGGGGCGATGCTGAGCGCAGGCGTGAAGATTCCTTCATCAGGTGAGCATCAATGGCAGCCGTTGGGCTTGATCCCGGCGCGGTCGTTCCGCAAACGGCATGGGAACACTCCCGAGGGTTCACGCGGTCCCGATTTATTTTGCCGGTTTTTTGATGGTGGCTGCACGATTTATAAATTCCGGCCCGGGGAGTGCCGTAACTATTTTTGTGAGGGTATGACAGATGGGCATCATCAGGCGTCTACCGATGCCTTCGGCCTTGAGGTCTCAATGGCGCAGTCTGCGCTGG
>JANMVK010000734.1:0-1737 GCA_031392725.1 Pseudobdellovibrionaceae bacterium | reverse complement strand
TGGCCACCGCGCCGGCGCTCTCTTTTGCGGCTGTTTTGCCTTTGCAACCGCCGAGTGCCGTAACCGCCATTATCAAAACCAAAAAGTTCATAAATGTTTTCATATAGAATGTGAAATGCAATACGTGCCACTTTCGCCGGTGAATATAAACAGTTTTAAAGTGTGAAAGTGCCAATTAGTGGCGGCGAGTGTGAGAACGATCGACGTCTCATTTTGAGACGTTTATTTTTGCGAGCCTGAAGGTGTGCGCGGCTGGTCACGCGGCGTGAGCTCCACGACCAGATCCGAGGCGATGTTCACCGCTTCCACGATTTCCGCGCGCTTCAGGTATTCTTTGATCCGTTCCTCACGGGTGGGAATGGGCTTGTCGTCTTCTTCTTCCTCGGCCTTGGTGGCATTTGGATCTTTGCCTTTGAGAATGGCGGCGATGGAAATCAGCGTCTGCGGTTTTTTCTTTGATTTGGCAATGTCGGTCCGGATCTTATCGAAGTCTTTTGAGGTCTTAATCCGTTGCATGGATTTCTGACTTAAATGATCGATCATTTCTTTGTTCACCACATGCCACTGGTCGGGCCCGATCAGGGAGTAGGCCGTGCTTGATACAAACGAATCAATTTTTTTAGGCGGCAGGGAATAATCCAGTTTTTTCTCGCTGTAAATATCCTGCGCGAGCACCGACGGAAATACGATATCGCCGGGAACTCCGCGGTACTGCGTGGTGAAGCCACCCGCGGTAAAGAACATGCCTATGGTGGTTTTAATCGCGCCCAAGCCCGGCTCCAGCTGCTCAATGGATTGCACCGTGCCCTTGCCGTAGGTGTGATCGCCGCCCACTACCACCGCCCGGCGGTAGTCCTGCAGGGCGCCCGACACAATCTCCGAGGCCGAAGCACTGGCGCGGTTGGTGAGAACCACCAGCGGGCCCGGCCACTGCACATGCGGATCCTGATCTTCCAGGGTTTGATAAGCCTTGGGATTTTTTTCGTTCACCAGCGCGGCCCGCCCGCCCACGCGCACGACGCCGCCAGTGCCAAAAAACAGGCCCGCCACTTCAACCGCGTCGTTCAAACTTCCGCCGCCATTGTTGGACAAGTCCAAGACCAAGGCGTCCGCTTTATTTTTCAAAGCCTCCGCGATCAGGCGTTTTAAATCGTTGGTCGCTGATTTTCCGTCTTTGGTTTGATCGTCGTAAAAGGACGGAAGATTGAGCATTGCCACTTTAATTTTGCGGCCGCTCACATCTTGCTCGAAGTAGGAAATAAACGCCGCTTGTTCCTCAAGGATTATTTTAGCGCGGTTCAAACTGACTTCCAGACGCTGAACTTGGCCTTTTTCCCGGCGCACCAGTTTGAGGCGCACCAATGTGCCCTTGGGCCCGCGGATTAATTTAATAACGTCGCGCAATTCCATCTCAATCACATCGGTGAAGGGTCCGTCTTTGCCTTGGGCTACGCCAATGATTTTATCTTTGCGCTTCACCAGACCTGTGGATAAGGCGGCGCCTCCGGGGAGCAGAGTCTCCACCACGGTGAAACCATTTTTCCAGCCGAGGGAGGCTCCGATGCCTTCCAGCGCCAGCTTCATGGAGATTTCGAAATCTTCATTTACTTCGGCCGGCATGTAGTTGGTGTGGGGATCGAGAGCCGAGGCGAAGGTGTCGAGATAACTGCCCAGCACATCGCGCGCTTTGAGTTTGTGAACATGCTTCAGAAACCGCTCGTAGCCCTTGAGCACATG
>JANMVK010000747.1:0-4327 GCA_031392725.1 Pseudobdellovibrionaceae bacterium | reverse complement strand
ATCCGTGGTCGCGTCGACGCGACCACGTGCTATCCGAGATCGCGTCGACGCGATCCCGCTCTATCAACCGCACCAATTTTTAGGCAAAACCAATTTGGTGACTTCAGTCACCGTCACACCGACATAGTTCGGTCCTTTGCGCAACACCAGGCGGTGCCCGCGCAGCGGCCTTTGTGAGATCACGGTGAAATGTCCATAACCATTGCGGTCGGTGGCGGTGCCGCCGGATTGGCCGGCGAGACTCCATAAAATTTGCGGATAAACAATCGGAGTGAGCGCGATCGGCACGGCGCTGACCGTGCCTTCGGTGTCCCGGCATAACAACTGAAAATTTACGACGGTGAGATATTGGTTGTTGCATGATTCCGACAAACCATAGCTGCAGGGATTAAAGGCCCGATCGGTAAAACCCAAGTCGGTGGGCTGGCGGTTCATTCCCAGTTGCGATTGCAAAGTGGAAATGCCTTTGAAGACGGGAGTCGGTGATGTGGTCCGGCTGGTGCCGGCCTTGCCGTAACCAAAGTCGACGGCTTCCTGATCATCTTCAACAGGAGCGGAGCTGCACCCGGTGAGTACAGTCACCATGACCAAAGTCGGGATAAAGAGAAAACGCGCGGAATTCATCCACAATTTATCGGCAGATTACACGCTTCCTTCAAATTTTTTCTCAGAATGAATCAGGCGTAACGTTGGATCAGATGGTAGCCAAACTGGGTGCGCACAGGTCCTGATACCTCATCGACTTTCAGCGCGAACGCCGCTTCTTCAAATGACGGCACCATTCGCCCGCGGCCGAATTCACCTAAATCTCCACCGCGCGCACGCGAGGGACATTTGGAAAATTTCTGGGCGAGCTCTTCGAAGGTCGAACCCTCCGACATTTTTTTTACGATATCGGCCGCTTCAAACTCTTGATCGACCAAAATGTGACGGGCTTTAATTTTCATAGGCTTTCTCCAAATCGACGCCCAGATCACGGCGCAGGTTTAGCATTTGCTGATTGTACGAATACTGAGCCGAAGCATTCTGCCGGTCGGCATCGAAGCGAGTGCGCTGGATATTCAGCACATCGGTGCTCGACAATAAACCGTTGCGGTAATCGCGCACAGCCACATCCATGGCCTTTTTGGAACTGACCGCGGACAGCTGTGTGAGTTTTAAGCGCTGGAAATCGCGCTGCATGGTCGAAAGTGAAGTGACCAAAGTTCTTTGCAGCTCTTTTTGGCGGATGGCGAGATCTTTCTCGAGCTGCAGACGCTGCTCGAACAACTGATCGCTTTGCGCAAAAGAACTAAAGCCGGAAAACAGCGGAATTTTAAGATTGAGAAACACATCGTAGGCTTCGCCTCGGGATTTGAACCATGTGTCGTACTCTTTGGCGTCATAGCCCCAGGAACCTTTAAGCGAAAGTGAAGGGCGATGATCAATCATCTTGGCCTTGTTGGCGTATTTAATACTCTCAACTTGGAGATGCAGGGACTTAATGGCCGGATTGCTGTCCAGCGCTTGGCGCAAAAGTTTGCCGGCTGAACCCGGATCATAGGGTTGCAAATTGAGTTTCGGATCCAACGGCACGTCGAGGGGAGCCTCTTCGCCCAGCAGCCGCACCAGATCCTGGCGCAGTTGTTCCAACGAAGACTCCGCATCCAGCACTTGTGCTTCGCTCAAATTGTAGCTGGCCTCCGCCTGCAAACGGTCGACGTTTTTGCTGCGGCCTATGGCCGCGTAGCGGGTGGTGATATCCAAATAATTTTTTAATACCGAGCGGTTGTCCTTAGCCAAAGTCAGAACCACTTGAGCTTGTGCAGCCTTATAATACGCTTCCACAATCTTAAATATATAATCTTGCCTGATGGTGAAGGCTTTTTGTTCAGCCACGTCCCGGTTCAAGCGCGCGGAAGTGAGACCTGAGCTGATCACGCCACTGGTGAACAACGGCTGTTCAAGATCCAATCGCGCTTTGTAGGCATGGCTGAAACCGCCGCCATAGTTATCGGAGGTTTCGTGGGGCCCGGCCGCGGCATTTAAATCAATTTTGGGCAGCAGCTTGGAGCGCGCCAGACGGTAATCATCCTGCGCCGCCCGTTTTTCAGATTCTGCTTTTTGGATTTCTAAACTGAAGCCAAGTCCGCGCTCAATAGAGTCTTTAAGACTCAACGGCGCTGGGGCCGCGGGCTCTCCCGCACAAATAAGACCAACCAAAATAATTAGAAATTTAAACGGCTTCACAGCGGATTACTGGCAATTCACCTTGGTGACTGTGTTCTTACCCAAAACCGTAACATTGCCGGTGTCACTGTCGTCTTTGCCGAGAACCGTGGCGCCGAGATTGGCCGCGGTCAGTTTGGCTTTACAATCCAATTCGATTTCGGTTTTGCCCAGCACCGCGACATTGCTCTTTAAGCAGTACCAGCCGTTCGGATTAAGCAAACGGAGCACGCTTTTGGACATGACATTCACAGTCGGCATGACCAAAATCAGCTCCGGTGTGCTGGTGGTTTGCCCGTCGGTCAGTTCATCGCCCATGCCCATCACTTTAACTTTGGATCGAATGGTGCGGAACTCAGGCCTGGCGGTCTTGAATGGATGATTTTTCCAATTTTTAAGGCAGGTCGCAACTTCTTCGCTCTCCTCGGCGGCCGGAGCGTTTACCGAAAAAACCAAGAGGGCGGCGAAAATTAATTTTTTCATATCTTCGAAACTCCTACTGTAACCAAGCCTTTAAACGCTTGGTAAATGCGGCCGGATCTTCAACATTCCAACAATGTCCCACGCCGCTCAAAACTTCAAGCTGTGCATTGGGCATCAATTGCGAAAGGGCCTCGGAGTCTTTTAACGGAATAATCGCATCGTCTTTGCCATGAGCGATAAGCGTGGGAATCTTCACTTGTTGCGCGCGCTCGCGCAAATCCACAGTCTTAAGAATTTCCAATACTGAGGTGCCGATGCCACGCACGGCTTTGTAGCCATCTTCTGCCATATTGTCTTGCAGTTTCTTGTCGAGGCGGTCGGCATTTAAAATCGTGCTCAAAATCACGGTGCGGGTGAGGTCCGGGCTTAGGGCCATCTGACGGAAGGCTTCATACATGCTGTCGTCAAACACCACGCCTTGCGCGCCCACGGGATCCAGAAACATCGCTTTGTTAAACAGATCGGGTTTCATAATCATCATTTGCAGCGCGATCAAGCCGCCCAAAGAATGGCCGACGATATTGATCTTCGGCAAACGTTCGCGCTCAATCAAATCGAGAAAATCCTGGGCCAGGTCCTTCAGCGAAAAAGCTTTGTCGCCGCTCCAGTCGGGGTTTTTTCCGCAACCGCGCCAATCGGCAAACAGCAAAGAGTGTTTACCCTGGGAGCCGCCGCCGGCCTTCCATTGCTCAAGCGCCGGATGCCACCAGCGGCTTGAGGCCAAGTTGCCATGGATAAACAAGATGTCGGAGCTCGAATGATTAGGGTACCGTTCGCAATAAAGATTCACAATTCGCCGCCTTATTTAAGGGAATAATTATGGACCCGTGTTTAGCCACGGATTTATAGGGATCACCTTCAAAAATCAGACCAGTTTGGAGATTAGGATTCTTGGCCAAGATCTGCAAAATCCAGGCACCGGCCACTTGCGGCCACTGCTCAGGGATCTTGTGCTTGGATCCGTCCAAACGCAAATAGCTGGCGCGAGCCTGCTTGGGAATATGCTTCCAGTAATCATCGAGGCGGCCAATCTTCACGTGCTCATCTTGAACGGCACCGATCACATGCATTTTACCGATGGGCAGATTCTCCACATTCTTAAATGCGTTCCAATTTTTCACGCCCTGAACCATGCGGAACACGGCCTCCAACTTATATGGATTCTCCAAAATGATCGGCTCGGCCATGGGGTAGGTGGCGTAAATGAAAATGCGCAAATAGTAGTCGTACAGCTCATCGTCATTGCGCGGATCAAGAGGAAACCACAATCGGTGCACGTTAACATAATAATTCATCAACCGGTCCTGATCGGGCAACCGCTCCAGCAGCGGCGCGAACATAATAAAGTTGGTGAAGTCATCGGGGAACAGATTGGCGTACATCAACTCCAGCGCGCCACCATAAGAAAGTCCCGCCACCGAAATTTCGCCGGGGATTTTCAACGTGCGCACTAAATCGTGCAGATCGCGAGCCTGATTCTCAAGAGGAATGGCGGCTTTGCGGATATCCAGATTTCCGAGAAGTGTTTGCCCCATGCCTTGCATGTCATAGGCGACGATTCCCACCCCCGGATCGAGCGCGCGCAGAGCTTTTACCAGGGCATCGAACTGACGAGTGCTGTAGGTGAGACCATTTT
>JANMVK010000730.1:0-2957 GCA_031392725.1 Pseudobdellovibrionaceae bacterium | reverse complement strand
TACTGCAGAAAAGGCTCCGAGACATTTTAGAAAGTTTTTTTGAAAGTCCATTCGATTTTTTTTTCGGAGCGGGCGGGTTCGGTGGTGTTGTAGCCAAACAGGACGCGCATGATGGATGGGGATGAGTGGAACACCAAAACTTGGAGATCCACGCCGAGTCCCCACTCAAAAATATTTTGCGGGTATTTATTTTGAATATCGTCGTCGAGAAAAGTTCCTTGCGCGACCACAAATGGGGCCATGCGGTCCAGGCCCAATGGAAACCGCGACGAGTAACCCTTAACATTTAAAACTTTATGCAATTCCAAGCGCGCCGATTGCGCGCTTTTGACCGTGTAGTTCTTGTGGCCGGTCAGCATGGGGATGGAAATGTCCTCGGCCAGCGGCGAGTTGGAAAATTTGATTTCGACGTCCTTGGTTTCGGCCCACGCGGCATTGCCGTAAAGTGACAGATAAAATTCATAGGGGAAACCGTACTGAAACGTTAAATTCACCAGCGACGTATTGTGTTTTTTGACCCATTCATTTTCCACGGTTTGCAATCTGTTGGTGTACCCTAAAGAAAATAACCGCCACGGATACATGCCGAGCGGCGTGCCTAAATCATACTGCAAACCAAAAGTGGATTTGACTCCGTAAAGTTCTTCCTTGTCGAACGGGTGTTTCGCCAACAGTGTGGGATCAGTGGGATCATTGTGCGCGTCTTCCAGTTCATAAGTCAGGGCCGTGCCGACCGCCGCGTCCCAATGGCGCCAGCGCAAAACGGGAAGCTTCAATCCCAGCGCCACGTCCTGGTTAAAGGCCATTTGGTCCGTGCCCTCTGACCGCTCCCACCACTCTTCTTTGTAACGGTACACCACGCCGATGTCGGCCAGATATTTAGTAAAGGTGTAGCCGAACAGAGCGATCTGATCGCGGAACTGGGTGCCGCCGTAACCAAAACTGATGGCGTGATATTCCATGGGATCGGCGAAATCGACTTTGATCGCGGTACCGAAGCCCGGCGTTTCGCCATAGAGCGCGGAAAAATCCAAAGAACTGTAGCGAAGCGCGCTGAACGCATTGTACTCGCGGTCGTCGATGCGGATTTGGTCGGGCGTCAGGGTTTTTTGCGGGATCACATTTTCCGAGGCAAAAGCATAGGAGTAAACCGCGGGCGCGGCCGGTTTTACGTCAGCAGGCACCACATGGATGCTGTGGCCGTCGGCTCCGACCTCCACCACCAAAAATTCTTTGTCATTGATCATGCGCGCTTCCACCACCCGGTCGGAGGCCAGAACGCGTGAAACCTCTTTATTTTTATAGCGGAACAGTGTCGAACCATAGTCGGTGGCGCCGATAAAATAAACGGTGCCGTCCATGGTGGCTTCCATTGGCTTACCGTAAAATCCGTCCATTTTAAAAACCGGTTCGCGGTTTTTGTACAGCACGCGCTCCGCGCCGTTCTGCCGGAAGTAATGAATATTGCCGATGTCGTCAAGAATGGCGCTGGAGTGAGTGATGTCATAGGGCTCGCCGTTGAGCAGAATGCGCGATTCAAACCACGAGTGAGTGGCGTCCATGCTCACGGTTTTACCCGCGCGCTGGTCGGTGACGATTTGCCCGCGGTAGCGCTCATCGATGCGGTCACCTTCACCGTACAAAGAATACGTGATTTGGTGAAGATCATTGGGCTGGCTGGCGACGGCGAGAGGAGTCTCGCCATCAAAAAAGATCTTGCCCATGGGCAAATCCAGCTGGCGCGAATAAACAAATTTATTTTTCTTATCGAGAATCCTTAAAAATGGCGGCTGTACGCCGTTGCTGGTGACAAACCAAATGCGGTTGGCATCGTGATTCAGGGAAGCCACGAGCAAAGTGGAAATTAGGGGAGTGCCCACGGTGGATTTTTGTTTCTCCGCCAGGCCTTGCAGTCCACGCACGTATTCCCGGATCTCCTGAGGATAGCTCGCTCCGAACTGATCGCGAAACGTCTTATTTAAAATAAACGGATTTATATAATGATCGCCCTGCGCGACAAAAAACTGATTGGTTTTCTCGATGCCGTGCTTAGCGGCCAAATGCGCCTGGAAATATCCACCTTGCAAATATTGAGTCTGACCGAAGGGAAAGCGGAACTCAGCGTTGATCAAACGGGTCGGATCAATCTGATTGTCCTTAATTTGCGACAGCACCAGCGCGCGCATCTCACCGCTGTAAAGCCGGCCGCCCTGATTGATTCGCGATTCCTGCAAAACGGCGTTGCCCTCAAGTAAAAAGGTCGGCGTCAGGGCGTTGGGATGGAGAAACAACGGCCACACAAATAAAAAAGCCATCGGCGCATTGCCAAAAACCGGTTTTAAGGCGGCGTTGAATTTTCCTTTGGCGTTGAGCTGGTACAGATGCGCGGTTTCATGCGCGTCCAAAGTCAGCAGCCAGCTGGAGGTGGCGGAGTCTTCCAAAAATCCAGCGCCGGACGGATACCAAACTGATTTAATATTAGGCACGAACGTGGCGTAGGCATTGGCCACCTGCTGTTTGAAGCCCGCGAGCACCAGATCCTGGCGCTCATCTAATTTCCAACCGTAACTTTGATCGTACATGCGGCGAAAGGCTTCGTGGTAACCCGCGAGTTGATCCACCACTTCGCGCCCGTCTTTATCATAGATGTACTGGGTGTCGCCTATGCGGAACCGGTAGTAGGGCCCATCGCCGGGCAACACCACGCTGGCCTCAGCGGAAGCCGCTAAAAAAACCATGACGCCCGCAACTAACTTTGTACTCAAACCACGCATTCGGATACTTGTGATGCATGTTCAATTCGATGTCCATAATGATTATCGCGGCGGCCGCGGGAACGGGTCTGCGTGTGTATTTGGGAGTCACTTCACTCGGACTTTTAGGTGTGAATGTGGCGGGAAGTTTTTTAGCCGGATTTTTGGGCGGCCTAAAAGCCCCCGAAAACCCTTGGGTAGTTG
>JANMVK010000709.1:0-1482 GCA_031392725.1 Pseudobdellovibrionaceae bacterium | reverse complement strand
CTCGATACCGGATGTTTTAAAAACTCTAAAAATTCAGCCGCAAAATTACGCCGCCAGCACCGGGCGCAAATTTCTCGCAGGATCGGATTTACTTAAGTCTTTTTCTCCCATCACGGGAAGTGAAATCGCGGCCACCCGTCTCGCCGGTGAAGCGGACTATGAATCCGTGATAAAAACCGCGGAGACGGCATTTTTACAGTGGCGCCAAGTTCCCGCTCCCAAACGGGGTGAAGTCGTCGCGGCCATGGGCCGGCGCTTTCGCGAAATGAAAGAGCCGCTCGGCGCTTTAGTGTCGGCTGAAATGGGAAAATCCCTGCAAGAGGGAATGGGCGAAGTGCAGGAGATGATCGACATTTGCGATTTCGCGGTCGGTTTGTCGCGCCAGTTGTACGGCTTAACCATGCACTCGGAGCGCCCCGAACACCGTATGTATGAACAGTGGCATCCACTCGGCGTGGTGGGCATAATCACCGCATTTAATTTCCCGGTGGCGGTGTGGGCGTGGAACGCGATGATTGCCATGGTGTGCGGTGATGTGACCGTGTGGAAGCCCTCGGAGAAAACTCCGCTGACCGCCGTGGCTTGTTTTAATATTATTCAAGATGTTCTCGTGGATTATGCTGTTCCAGAAGGCGTGGTGAATCTTTTAATCGGCGACTCGACGGTTGGTGAAAAGCTCAGCCGCGATTTGCGTGTGCCGTTGGTTTCGGCCACCGGTTCCGTGCGCATGGGGAAAAAAGTCGGCGAAGCCGTCGGCGCGCGCCTAGGCCGGACCATTTTAGAATTGGGCGGCAACAACGCTTTGATTTTGACGGAGAACGCGGATTTGGATCTCGCCATTCCCACCATTGTGTTTGGCGCGGTGGGCACGGCCGGCCAGCGTTGCACGGCCACGCGCCGTTTGCTGATTCATGATTCCGTTTATGAAAAAGTAAAAACCAGTCTGCTGAAGGCCTATGCCGGTTTGCGGATTGGATCGCCGTTGGATGACAAAAACCATATGGGTCCGTTGATTGATCAAGAGGCGGTCGCGGGAATGCAAAAAGCATTGCGCACGGCTTTGGAACAAGGCGGAAAAGTTTTGTACGGCGGGGAAGTTCTGACCGGCGCGGGTTTTGATTCGGGTTGCTATGTGCGCCCGGCCTTGGTTGAAGCGCGAAACGAGATGGGCATTGTGCAAGAGGAGACCTTCGCGCCGATATTGTATTTGATCCGCTTTAGCGGCGATGTGAATGCCGCCATTTATTTGCAAAATAATGTGCGCCAGGGTTTGTCATCGGCCATTTTTACCCGTGAGATGCGCGAAGCGGAACAATTTTTGTCGGCCTGGGGTTCTGATTGCGGAATCGCCAACGTCAATCTCGGCACCTCGGGTGCTGAAATTGGCGGCGCCTTCGGCGGCGAAAAAGAAACCGGTGGCGGCCGGGAATCGGGAAGCGACGCCTGGAAAGGCTATATGCGCCGTCAGACCAACACCATTAA
>JANMVK010000677.1:0-4344 GCA_031392725.1 Pseudobdellovibrionaceae bacterium | reverse complement strand
GCACAATCTCGAGGGAAAAGAGCAGGAAATCACGGAACTGAAAGACCGCACCGGTTGGCGGACATTTCCGCAGATTTTTATCGACGATAAATTAATTGGTGGTTTTACTGAATTAGTGGCGTTGGATTCCCGTGGGGAATTGAAGGCGTAGCTCGACGCAAATCTGAATTTACTTGGCCCGAGCCAAGTAAATGTCTACTGCGCATCAGAAGATTTTTGATTATTCCCGCAGCTGCGTCCGGGCCGACATCCGCTGCTCAACCGCAAAAAATGAAATCAAAGCTCCGCACAAATCTTCATAAGATTTTCCACGCGAGACCAACGCGAACAAATGCTGTCCGAACTCCAACCATCCCATTGTCATCCGAATATAAAATCGGAAGCGCTTCGCGCCGTCCTCGAATGAAAAATATTTTTCCAATTCCGCTAATTGAAATAGAGCTGCACGCCCATATTCGCGGCCTTCTTCTTCCGGTGTCGCCGGTGCCCGTCCCCTGCCGCCGTCCGGATCGGATTCGCCTCCGGCAAACACGGGCGCGCCGAATCCCAGCTTCTCCCCCACTTGCCACAACAGCCACGGCCTAGCCGCCAACGCGCGGCCGATCATCACTGAATCACATCCGGTTTCCGACAACATCTGAAACACATCCTCCGCGCATTGGACATCGCCGTTGCCGACCACCGGGCATTTCACGCGATCACGGACAAATTTAATTTGTGACCAATCGGCGGCGCCCCGCCGTTTCATATGGCCGACGCGCGGATGCAGCGTGAGCCATGCGGCGCCCGCCGATTCCAAACCGCTGGTGAAATCGGCTAAAAATCCCATATCGTTTTGCAAACCCGCGCGTAATTTTACCGAAACCGGCACCGATGAGTGCCGAACGGTCATCTCCACCACTCGCGCCGCATATTCGCAGTCACCCATCAAGGCCACGCCGTAATTGTGGCGCAATGCTTTGTTGACCGGACAACCCATATTGATATCCACGCCGACCGCGCCCCAATTCACCAGGCGCGCGACACTTTCGCGGATCGGTTCTTCCTCATTGCCCAAAATTTGGGGGACTAAATGGGATTCGCCGTCGTCTTTGAAGGTCTCATTGGTGGAACCGACCTCTTCCCGGGGCAAACGCCACGAGGACAGCATTTCGGTCGGCCAGAAGGTTACGGCTCCGACCGGCAGATAGCGGCGGACCATGGACCGCACGGCCACATGGCTTAAACCCACCATTGGCGCCAAAGAGACCGGGAAATTGACCTCGCAACCCAAAATCGGGCGCGAATTCGCGCTCAAACGGCTTATTTCCTCAGCAACCTGCGACGTCATGCACATTCCTTAGCTCAAACTTGTAGATTTCGCCACCAGTGGCTATTTTTAAGTAGTGAAAAATCCCAATCTCGGAATTCTAGGCGGAGGACAGCTGGCACGTATGCTGGCTTTGAGCGCACATCCGCTGGATATTCCGCTCAGCGTGCTCACCGCTCATGCGACGGATCCCGCGGCGCAGGTGTGCGGCAACACCACGCTCGGTTCGCTGGAAGATGAGAATGACCTGAAACGCTTCCTCACCCCGCTCGGCACTGTTACTTTTGAGAGCGAATTCGTTAATGCCACTAAACTGGCCAAGTGTTTGCCCTCGGGAATCAATGTTTTTCCGGCGCTCGATGCCATTGAAGCCATTCAAGATCGTTTAACCCAAAAACAATTGCTCAACCGTTTTAAAATTCCCACCGCCGCGTGGATGCAGGTCGCCAACAAAGCCGAACTCAATCAGGCCAAACAAAAATTTCCCAAGGCGTTTGTGCTTAAACAACGCCGCTTTGGTTACGACGGCTACGGCACTTTTATTTTTAAAGACGGCCAAGGCGATGAAGCGGCACTGCTCAAAAGCCCGCACGGATTTATCGCCGAAGAATTTATTCCGTTTAAGCGCGAATTGGCGTTTTCCATCGCCCGCTCTAAATCGGAGCACCAAACTTTGCCGCTGGTGGAAAGCGTTCAGCAAAATTCGCGTTGCTCCTCCGTCCACGGCCCCGTAAAACATCCTAAACAAAGCACTATGGAAAAACTCGTTTTGAAAATGATGGACGCCCTCGACTATCGCGGAATTCTCGCATTTGAATTGTTCGAGACGCCAAAAGGCGCATTGCTGGTCAACGAGCTCGCGCCCCGGGTCCACAACTCGGCCCACTACTCGCAAAACGCCCTGACTTGCAGCCAGTTCGAATATCATTTGCGCGCGGGCCTCAATTGGCCGCTGCCCAAAGTTGAACTTGTGCGCAAAGGGTTTGCCATGGTTAATCTGTTGGGAGAGGGCGGCGCCGTGAAGTTATCGCGCTCCCCCAAAGGTTTTTTGCATTGGTACGGCAAAACCGAAAACCGCGCGGGACGAAAGCTGGGCCATATCAACACTCTGGGCTCAAATGGAAAAGCGGCGTTGAAACAGGCGCAACTTTGGCGAAAGGATTTTAACTTGTGAAAACCGGAAAAGTGGCAATCATCATGGGCAGCGCGTCCGATGCGCGCGCGATGAAAGACGCGGCCTTAGTGTTGAAGCAATTTAAAGTTCCCTATGAAATGAAAGTGGTTTCCGCCCACCGCACGCCTG
Source organism: Pseudobdellovibrionaceae bacterium (assembly GCA_031392725.1). Taxonomy (GTDB): domain Bacteria; phylum Bdellovibrionota; class Bdellovibrionia; order Bdellovibrionales; family UBA1609; genus JALHOQ01. Next base: position 1,732 of record JANMVK010000677.1, on the reverse strand, counting down.
AGTTTATGCAGACCTATGCGCTGGAGGCGCGAATCAAAAATATTAAAGTGATCATCGCCGGCGCCGGCGGGGCCGCGCATTTACCGGGAATGGTCGCTTCGCTCACCACTCTGCCCGTGATCGGCGTGCCCATCGCGCTGAAAATTTTAAAAGGCCTCGACAGTTTGCTCTCCATCGCGCAAATGCCCAAGGGCGTGCCGGTGGCTTCCGTCGCCATCGACAATGCCCACAATGCCGCGCTCCTCGCCGTGCGCATTCTGGCGGTCCACGACTCCCGTCTAGAACGGGCGCTGATGACCCACCGGAAGAGCATGATCTCCAAGGTGAAGCGCAGCCAAGGTTCACTTAAAAAGTTCCTGCGCTAATCCTCCCGGCCTGGACCAAAGTCCGATACGCCGGCCCCATGGTAAATCCGATAAGTTTGATAGTAATGAGGTAACCATGTCGGACACGCCATTTTTAGCAAAACCAGTTGAAGCCAAAGATACGATCATCGTCGCTGAGGACTCACCGCCTAACCGCAAGATTCTGGCTCACCTGCTGGAAAAACTGGGGTTCAATGTGTGCGCCTGCGAACACGGCCAAGAGGCCTGGGACAAATTGCAGGAAGGCAAACTGGTGAATGTGGTGGCCGTGATTTCCGACATCATGATGCCCAGCATGGATGGCATCAATCTCCTACGCAATATCCGCGGTGATGAAAGATTTAAAAATCTTCCCGTGGTGCTGGTCACCGCGGTATCGGAAAAAGATTATATCGTGCAGGCCAAAGAACTGAGCGTGAACGGCTATATTTTGAAACCGGTTACCTTTCAGCGGGTCACCACTAAATTGAAGGAACTCTTTCCCGACCGGATCTTCCCCCGACTGGCGTCATAAAGGAAATCTCTAATGGGAGCGGCAAAAATACTCACTCTGGAATCCGCGGTGGCCCGGCTTGATGAATTGCCGGCTCTGCCCACTATCGTTTATGAACTAAGCAAAGTGGTCAACGATCCCATGTCCTCAACCGGCGACGTGGAAAAATTAATGTCCAGTGATCAGAGTTTGACCACCAAAGTTTTGCGCATGGTGAATTCGGCCTATTACGCCATTCCGGGCGGAGTGTCCTCGCTTAGCCGCGCCATCGCCTACATCGGTTTTGACACCATCAATCAGCTCGTAATGTCGGCCTCGATCATCAAAGTTTTGGATGTCAAAGGCCGGCCCGGATTTGATGTCGCTGAGTTTTGGACTCATGCCATCGGCGTGGCCGTGGCCGCGGAAACCACCGCCAAATTTGTGCGCCACCCGGTGCCGTCGGATCTATTCACCTGCGGTCTGCTGCACGATATGGGCAAAGTCGCGCAATACACTTTGGAACCTGAATTGGTGTTAAGCATCGTCCAGCATTGCAAACTAAAAAAAGTCTCCTACATCGAAGCCGAAACCGAGATGGACACCATCCGCCACACCACGCTTGGCCAACTGCTCGCCGCCAAATGGAATTTGCCGGCCATTGTGCAGAATACGGTTAAATACCATCATACTAAAGAGACCAATCACCGCCTCGGCGTGACCGCCGAATTCAACCGCAATATCGACATTGTGCTGCTGGCGAATTTGCTAGTGCATGCGTTGAAATTCGGTCACTCGGGCCACGACAAAGTGACCGGAGCACCCCGTGAAGTGCTCGAACGGCTGACCATCGATCCCGAGCAGGGAATTAAGATCTTGTTACAGAATATCAAAG
>JANMVK010000651.1:0-5048 GCA_031392725.1 Pseudobdellovibrionaceae bacterium | reverse complement strand
GCCCTGGATCAACAAGATCATGACGTGATGACGAAGGTGACGGAAAATTCCTCCTTCCCCGAACTCAGTACGGAATTGACCAAGTACAAAATCGGCCAAATCGAGGCCCAAGAGAAACCAGATAGAGCGCAGAAGCTGGCCTTGCTGAAAACTTTGGTCAACGCCACTTTTAAAACCGACGATTGGGCGGAAAATCTGGAAATGTTGTGCGACGAAGACCAAGCCGAATGCAAAGCGCAGCTGGCCAAGGTCGAAGAGCGGCAAAATTTTGTGACCGCTAAAAGCACACCCGCCAAAAAACAGATGACCGACAGTGAATTGTACAGCGCCGCGGGTGAGGAATTTTATTATTTGGCTTCGATTTTCGAGAGCCTGAAAAACAAACCGAAGCAAAAAGAATTCGCTAACAAGTGCGCCGCCGCTTACGAAAATCTCGCGAAATTGAGCCGGTTGAAGTTGGGCCGCGGCGCTCAGCAGACTCTGGTTCCGTGTTTAGAGATGAGTGAACGCTATGTGGAAGCCGAAAAACTTCTTAAAAATCTTATCGAAACGTATCCAAGTGAGCCAACCTTTATGGTTCGGATGGCGCGATTGTTAAAAAGGCAGAAAAAATTGGACCAGGCGTTGGTCTGGCTTGAGAAAGGCGAGACGGTCGCTTACGGCTTCAACTGGTTTTCCGCGCAACTGATCAAGAGTGATATTCTCCTCGACCTACGCCGGGAAAAAGAAGCTGAAAAAGTAATCATACAGGCACTTGAAGAAGTCCGTGTGAGCGAAGATCGTGACAACCGCAATCAGCTCGTAGCGGCGCGTCTCCGGGCCGCGCAGACCAAGATCCAGGAACGTCTGGTAAAATGAAAATTCATTTATAATTATACTGCCTTAGTCGTGTTCCGGACCTGAGCCAAAAAGCCGAATAGATTCACGTAATATAGATGGGAATCTAAGGCTTTGCGCAAAGAGAACCGTACCGATCGAATTTTAATCCTAATTGCCCTGATTATTCTAATCGTGGCCAGCGGACTCTTTTATTTTGATTCATGGATGTGGGGCGGGAAACGTGACCGGGGTGACGTGATCGGTTTGATCGCGAAAAAATCCGGCGACGTGCGCCTCAAGTTCGAAGGCGATCTCAAGTGGTCACGCGGCGGAGCCGGGGATAACCTAGTCTACAACGACGCGGTCTACGCGGGCGCGGGTTCCGAAGCACAGCTTAACCTCGGCGATTCGAAGATGACCGTCACCGAAAACACGCTCGTCGTTTTGCGCCGTCAGGACAACACCAATTTTTTAAATTTGAACTACGGAACTTTGTTCGGCAAAGTCGCCAAGAACGACAAAGTCGTGATCGACACCGGCAACGGCAAGCAAGTGGAATTTTCCACCACCGACGGCGCGAATATTATTTTGCACAAGATCGGCAATAACACGCAGCTCGAAGTCACTTCCGGTTCGGCCGATGTGATGATCAACGGAAAAATGCGGCGCATCGATTCGTCGGACAAAATTTTACTCGGCGAAAAAGTGCAAATGTCCAAGGCCGGCGGCGACAAGCTGAAAATTTTAAAACCCCTGCGCGACCAAGTGATTTACTCCGAGGAGCCCACGCAGCTTGAGTTCGCGTGGACCTGGGAAGTTCCGCGCCTCAACCGGCCGGAAGATTTGTACACCGTCGAATTCTCCACGCAGCCGACCTTTAGCAAAATTCATGCGACCAAAAGCGTAAAGGCCGAATTCAACACCACGATGAGCGCGAGCAAATCGTTGAGCTTGTACTTCCGTGTGAAAGGGCCCGGAGGCGCGCTGTCGCCGACCGAGCGCGTGCGTTTTGTGCGCATCAACAAACCGGTTATCGTCCACCCGGTGGCGGGACAAAAGTTCACCGCGCCCGCCGGCCAGACCTCCACCAGTCCCATCGAATTTAAACGTCCGGATAGCACCACGGTTTGGTATCAAGTGGCCGCCGATCCGGAATTCAAACAGGTGCTGATCAATCAAAACACGCCGGACACCAAAGTGTTCACCGAATTGGCGCTCGGCGAATATCACATCCGCGCCCGCAGCGACTTCGGCGAGCGCATGACCGAGTGGACTCGCGGCGTGCCGTTCACCGTTGAACAGCAGGCGGAACTGCGCCTGACCCGCCAGCCCCCTACGAAAATTATTATTCCCAACCGCAACTATCCGGCCACTTACTACAGCGCGCCCGAGGGACAGGTGCGTTCGTACTTGGCCGGCACCGGAATGCTTCGCGATTTCTTCCGCCTGGAAAAGGATTCGTTCGATGAAGTTCAAGTGCAGTTTGAAAACGGCGGCAAAGAACTTGTCACGCAGCCCGATGGCGGCTGGCCCGAGAGCAAACTGCGTCCGGCGCGTTACGCCTACCAGTACATGGTGAGCAAAACCGGCAACCGGCCCTCGGCTTGGTCAGGAACTAAAAAATTAGAAATCATAATGGAAGCCCCGCGCCCCATCGGTGAGGCCCAGTACGGGGAGATCGATGCGGCGGGCACGGCGGAAGCCAACTGGCGCTTCACTCCGCTGTTATTTGCACATACCTATGACATTGAAGTGGCCACCGAGCCCACCTTCAGCCAGAAACAAGAGTTTAAAACGGCCACCACTATGGCCCGCACGCAACTGTCCGCCGGCGATGCTTACTTCTGGCGCGCCCGCGCCCGAGACCGCGCCGGACGCATCATCAGCGAGTTCTCCGAGCCCTACCGGATGAAGCCTCTATCTTATGTGCCGAAATTGCTGGCGAACCGCCAACCGCAAGCTACGGAACGGGTGCGCACCAAAGTCGAGCGCATCCGCGAAGACGATTGGATCCACAATGGCTGGTGGGCTTGGGTCGGCTCCGGCATGAACTACACTAAGTATGAGCAGTCGGTCACAGACCGTTCCACACTCCGCACCCAGAACACTGGGGGCCCCAGTCAATACTTTGAAACCGGGTACACCGGTGAGAACGGTTGGGGCGGAGTGTTCTCTTATAAGAGCACGCCGGGTAAGATCATCTTTGACGACGCAACCATCGACTCGGCGGAGTACCAATGGAAGACTCTGTCCCTTGAGGGTATTATGCGCAAACTCTCAAGCTTGAAGTTCCTCGGCCGTCCGATTCTCATGGGCTTTAGAGCGGGAGTGCAGAAGCACAGCACTCCCTACATTTTCGTCGATGCCAACGCCAACCCCGCGCTGAAATCTAACGACATGACCACCGCATCACTCGGACTTCTGGCCGAATTGAACCGCAGCCGCTGGAACTACTATTGGTTGATGCGCTATCAATTCCCGTTGTCCACTTCGAGCGATGGCGCCAGCCAGTATGAAATCAAACCCACGTTCGCCTTCGATGGATCCTTAGGCCTATCCTATAACCTCACTCCGCGCACTAAACTGGGCTTCTTTTGGTACGGTCAGTGGCACCAATTTGATTTCACATATTCCGACGGCACGCAGACCAACCAAGGCTTTCAGTCCTTGTTCTATTCCAATATGGATCTGCGTTTAGGAATTGATTTTTAGAATTTGCCGGGCCGCTCTGAGTCCGGACTCATACCCGCCATTGATAAAACCCTGCGATTTGACTGAAGTGTGTTCTCCGGCGAACACCAAGCGTCCGCCGCATTCAGCTTCGCCGCCCGCACCCCAGAACGCGGTGACCTGGCCGGGACGTAAGCTCGAAAAAGATCCTTGGGTCAGTTCATGCCGGGGCCAATCAAACGCGGCCACGCGTCCCGTGGCTTCGCTTGTAGCGGCGGCGCCATATACTTTGATTAACTCCCGCGCGGTGTTTTGCGAGCTCAGCGGCGCGCCGCCGGTTGTGTAATGAGTTAAAATTCCGGTGTTGCCCGCCTGTAGCCGGCTGGTTTCCCAGACCACGGCACTAGAGTCCGCTAAGTAGACTTCACCCTGGCAAGCCCGCTGGCCGGCGGTGTGATGGTCGCGCCAGAAGCGGCGGCGGTATTCGCTTATGAGCTTGGCGTTTTGGCCCATGCCCATATGGCTGAGCCAGTTCATTTTCCGCGGCGACAGATTCAAACTCTTCCAGCCTTCGATTTTCGCAAGCTGTGTGAGGGGAGCCGCGCAAATCAGGTGAGTGAACTCCAGCGGACGGCCGCCCCGCAAAGTGCAAATAAATTGGCCACGGCGGGAGTGAATCGCGGTGAGCGCGTGACCGGTGCGCAACAGGCGGTCGACCGGCTTAGGTGCATAATCATTTAATGAGTTCAGCAGTGCGCCGATCAGCGCGGAATTGCCGCCACCGAGGCGAAGCGCTTCATCGCTTTTGCCGAACATGTCAAAGCCATCGCTCAAATCGGTATCAAACATTGTCAATAAATTGACCGACGACTGTTGCTCGGCGGGCAAGCCGAACTCGGCTTCATAGGCCGCTTTCAAGACTTTGATGCACCAGGGGTCGGCATATGGGCTCATCCATTCAAACAATTGCGACAACGGCCGGTGATCCCACTCCACGGCCTTTGGCAGTTTGCCAATCGTACTGTATGTGAGGTCGCCATCAAACCCGCCGAAGATTTCCTGATTTAAGGCCGCCAAGCGCGGGACCAATTCACTTAAGCCCGCTTCCAGTTCCGCGCTGGTATAGACCTGGCCGTCGTTTAAATATAGTGACGAATGCAGACCCGAATCCTGTTCACCATCAGCAAATTTTAACACGCGCAAATCTTGCGCTGTAAAATTACACCCCGCGCGCTGGGCTCGTCGCTGTTCGCGCTCCAACCGCTTTGCCAGCCATAGGGTTTCATGGTCGATGGTGTTTAACAGTTCCCCGCCGAGCTCAATAAACTGCTTTTCATCATTCCACTGTGGCACGGTAAACACGCGGCCACCCCAACGGCTCGAAGCCTCGAGTAAAGTATAAGGAATGTGATGGGTCTTAAGCCAATAAGCAGCGGCCAAGCCGGCGGCTCCTCCGCCAATAATTCCCACGCGTTTGTGCGATGGATAGGCCCGCAGCGGCAGCAGTAATGCGCCGGCCGACAGGGCCGACCACTGGAGAAAGCGGCGGCGGTTCAAGC
>JANMVK010000591.1:0-9770 GCA_031392725.1 Pseudobdellovibrionaceae bacterium | reverse complement strand
TCCCCGCTGATCGAGCCTTCAAGCGCGACGACCCCGGCAAACAGATGCGGCGGTTGGGGACGGGCCCGTCTTTGGGCAATAATTGTTTATGATCGCGGAATAATTTGGCTGCCGTGCTCATGCCACCGCTCCTTCATTGCTAGCCGCTGCTTCCAGCGGCAGGCGAATCCGGAAAATAGTTTTTTCCAGAGGTGAAGAGCTGACAAATTCAATGTCGCCGCCACTACCGCGCACAAAGCGGCGGGCGATGCCCAAGCCGAGGCCGGTGCCTTCGTCATGAGATTTGGTGGTGAAGCTCGCCTCAAACAGTTTACTTTGATGTTCAGTCTGCACGCCCACGCCATTGTCTTCGACGTCGATGCACAGCTGGCCGTTTTTATTATAAGTGCGCATCACCAGCTGCCGGCCGGGAATTCCCTGCGCCTCTTCAAGAGCATGCAGCGAATTGCGCATCAGGTTGGTCAGAGCTTGGATCAATTCGTCACGGTCCACCAAGCACTGGTACTGGCTGGCTTCAAACTGTTGTTCGATTTTAAAGCCCTTGGTGTGAAACATGTCATTCATGATATGGCAGCAATCAGTCAGCACCGCATGCACGGAATGGGAGCGGAACTCGGATTTGCTATGGCCCATGCGGCGCATATTGTTGATGATCTTGCCGATGCGCTCGCCTTCTTCTTTGACGAACTGAATGTCCTTGACCAGATTTTTATCTTGTTCCTGAATCTCGCTGGCGCAGCGGCTGATATTTTCCAAATCTTCTTCAAACAAATTCTTGCCCGGATAAACGCTCGATTTATCTTCCCAGTTTTTTAACAACTTGGGGAATCCACCGAGCTTGTAATCCTTGTTCCAAGCTTGACGGATCTCTTCGAGCAGGGGCAATGACGTCTCTTCGGGCCGCACGACTCGCTTGAGCATCAAGCCCACCCGGGTGAGCAAGATCGTCAGGGGATTTAGCACCTCGTGCGCCGTGCGTCCGGCAATTTCACCCACCGAGGCGAGGCGTGTGGTGTGCACTAAGGCCTCTTGAATTTCTTTGACCTTGCGGTGTTGCTCTTCCAATTGAACTGTGCGTTCCTTTACTTTTCCGTCGAGTTCGCGGTTCATGGTTTCCAGGGCATCACGCGACTCTTTGAGGTCGCCGATCATTTGATTAAAAGTATTAGCCAGAATAATCGTTTCATCACTGCCCTTAAGTTTAATCCGGGTCGATAAATCCCCGCGCGCGGCCGATTCCATGCGGTCGGTGAGGATGTCGATGTTTTCAGTGAGGGAACGCGACACCAGGAACGAGGCCAAAATCACCAGCGTCAGCACCAGCAATCCGAACAAGGCCGTGCGGATCGAGAGATCCTGCACCACTTTAAAAACTTGTTTCTCAGACGCCTTGGCCACCACATAAATTTGCCCGTTAAAACCGTTGGCGAAAGCGGCCAGCACGCCATTCGGCCCCGCATCCCGGTGCACCACGCTTAAGCGGGTCTTGGACTCCACGGCCTCCATAAACAGAGGGTCACTGGTAACTTTGGGTTTAGTAATCACCCATTTGGCGTCGGGATGAACCAGCACCTCGCCTCGGCGATTGCTGACAAAAATTTCGCTTAACGAAACCATACTCACTGATTTCAGAAACCGGTCGAGCTTCACGTAACCAACGACCACCCATTGCTCCACCGGCACGCCCTTCGAATCCTGCATCACCACGAGGCGGCCGTAACCGATCAGTGGCGGCCCCGATGCCAAGGAGGCATTCCAAATGTCCTCCCCATTATGTAAAATTTCATTCACCGGAATGGCGTTCTCAACCAGGGCTCTATCGAAGGACTCTGGCGTCAGGCCGTAGGTTTCTAAAAACCGGTCTTGGTGAAATATCTTTTCCGGCCGCGCGCCGGCCACTGTAGATTTGTAAAGCGAGATGGCGACCACAGCGGAGCTTTCCGTGAGCAGATCTTCCGCCATTTTGTTTTGCAGGCTAGACGGCAGCATGGCGAATACTTTTAATTTTTCTGAAGCGCCGCTGAATTGTGTTTCCAGTTCGCTGGTCAGGTTGGACACTTGCGAACGCGTGAGATCGAACACCAATTGAGTTTTGTCGGATTTAAATGATGTCACCGCCATAGCCAAATAAACGCCGAGGCCGAGCCCCAAAAGGCCGGTCATAACAAACAGGAATTTGGAGCGAATGGACCAATTGAATCGCACTCTTACACCTCACTAACTTTTCGGAAGTTAGCGCGGCGTTCGGAAGGCTATTTCGTCACTGGTTGTGGATTGTTGGCCGGGAATGGTGGAAGTTCCTGTCAGGGCGTAAAGAGTATTGGCCGTTAGTCCAGTAATCGTTGCCGTGTGATTGGTCGTAAGTGTGGGATCAAATGCGGATTGAATGATGGCCCCGGTCACCACATCTTTCACCCGGGCCTGAGTCGTGGACGGCTGATTGGTCACCCATGTGACCGGCACCGAAGTTTGAGTCGTGCTGATAATGCTAAAATTCGAAATAATCAGTGGGTTCTGTATGCCGCACGGATTGCTCGCCTGCTCGGGGAAATAATAGTTTTGGTTGGAGAGCGGCTTCCAGCCACGAACTAACATCTCATAATAAGTGGCGGTAGGCGCCGAGGGAATGACCGTCGAATTAAAATAGCGTCCGTTTCCGGATCTGCCGCATTCCACATCACTCACTGCCGCATTGGGATCCGCGCCCGCGGGCAACGGCCGCCACAACAGCACCATGGAAATATGGAAACGCGGGCCCTGATAATACTCCATCACAAACGGCAACCGCTCGCCGGCATTTAAGTAAACGGACTTCATGGCGCAACCCATGCGAGTGGGGTGCGTGCCATCATTATCAATTAGCGGCGTCAGCACACCATCTGAACTTTTTAAACTCAACACCGAACCATCATCCGACAGCGCCGCCATTTGGTACCAGCCCGCCGCCTCGCCGGGCGCGAGCTGCAGTTGTGATTCCAAGCGCAGGCCGAAATACTCATATAAAGGTTGATCATGCTGATTCAACACCAGAGTTCCATCCTGAGTGTAAAAACCCAAATCAAACGCGCGAGTGGGAATATAAAGTTTGTCAAAATACAATGTGCTCTGCACCGGCGTGCCGTTGGTGATGTAGTCACGGGCGCTGGTGTAGCGGGGTTGGTGGTCCTCTAAATATAGGAGATTGCCAACCAGGCCGCGGTCGCGGGCGGAAACGCCGGCGTTAAACGGATCGCAAACGGTCCGCTCGGGCGGAGTTAGCGGAGGCATCGGCACCTCACCGGGCGCGCCAACGACATCGGTATTGTCGACCTGGCCAATGCCCTCAGTCAGGCATCCGGTTATGTTGAAGGCCAGGGCTATGACGAATAATGCGTGCGCTAGCCGAGTGCCTAATATCTGCCTACGTCCCATGCTCATAGAATACGCTGGTCCGGGGGAGTCGTTAAGAAATCTTCAATAACGTCCAAAGACCGTACACTTTTTGGTGAATATTGAGGCGGGTTTCAGACTGATACGTCTCGAACCGGGACACTAGAAAAATTGCACGACCCATTGCCAGTGCCATCTATATAAGACTATTTTGGCACCTCACTTCCAGAGGAGAATCTCATGGTCCGCCTGCTCGCCCTCGCTGTATTCTGGTGGCCCCTGAGCCAAGCCCACGGTTTCGCGGAGCTGTTTGAGGCGGACGTGATTATTCCGCAGGCGTGGGCCCAGGATACACCCGCTTATTCAGTCAACGACATGCACGCCGAAGTGACGGCGTGCCGTTATGTTTTTGGTTGGGGCCGCAACTCGGTTTCCATCACTAATATGGAATCCGCGCGCAAATCCGAATGCACCTTCAGCCACACGGAGCGTGTGCAAATTCCGCGGGAATCCACCAGCAACCGCCAAGCAATTTTTTTCCAGCACTATACCTGCACCGACGGTTCGCGCGCCTATTACTCCACCAATTGGCTGGGCGGCGAATTTTTCCTCCGGCATTCACCCAATGCTGAGGTCCCGTCGTTAAAATGTGACTAAGGCCTTTGCGCTAAAACTTCGCCGTCAAACGGATCGAATCCCGAGGTCCAACAGGTCACATGACCCTTCATTAAGTTGTCGCCGAATTCGCCTTCGAAAATCAAAAAGTTGTGATTGCTGTCCGCTTCACGGCGCCGCGGATTTTGATAGCGGTCGTGGTGCCCGGGAAAGGTGAAGCTATGAATGGAACTGGTGACCAGCTCGAAGGTTGAGTAACCCAATTTGGCGGGCTCGATGTCCATGATTTCCGAAAAATGCACATCGCCCGAAACAAAACCCGCCAAAGCGCCCGTACCCCGCACCCGGTTGAGAAGATTGGCAAACGCCGGCCCGTAGTCGCCCTCGAAAGACTCAAAATCGCCGTAAGCTCCGAAAAACATCGATCCGCTAAGCAACCAGGTGGAGCGAGAATTGAGACTGTCGATCAGCCAATCCTCCTGCTCAAGGCCGAGCAAGGTGCCGGCCTTGAGATTGGGCTTGCCGCGAAACGTGCGGCCGTCGAGCATAAAAAAATCGGCGCCAAATGCGGAAAAACGGCGCGCAATACCGGGGCCCTCGACCAGAGAGGGGCGCGCGCTTTGCGCGAAAAAGGTATTAAAAATTTCCGTGACCTCTTTGGTAAAGGGGAAACTTCCATCGGAGTCATTGCCGCCAAAATCGTGATCGTCCCAAATGGCCAGCACCGGGGTCAGCTGTTTTTGAAAATAAAATGCGACCCTTTGGCGAGTCGCCACATAGCGTTCCCAAATAAGTTGCGGATCGGGAATGGCGACCACTTCGCCCAGAGTCCTGCGGTCGCAGTAGACGTTATCACCCACGAATAAAGCCATGTCGGGCTTTTGATCCTTGAACCGGCGCCAAATATCATCGCGGTGTAAGTGGTCCATGGCGCAGGAAACCAGCGCGAGCTTTACTTTCCGCGGAGACAAGTCGAGCGCGCTGAATAGCCGCTCATCTTTAATATCGCCGTCGGAATTCAACACCCGCAAAAAATAATTTTCTCCCAGAACTAAGTTGCCGGCAAAAATCTTATGCACGGCTTGCCCGGAAAAATCGCGGGAAAATTCGGTGCGCTGAAGGGAGGGCACGGGAACCAGCGCCTTATCCGGCGCTATCTGCACGGTCCATTGCGTGGCTTTAGGCAGGACGATAGTGAACTGCGCACTGGTTTCATCGGTCATACCCTGAAGGATTGAGAAACCGGTTTTGGGAGACTCTGCGAACGTCTTTTTGTCCCGGGCGAATGAAAAGGTGGATTTAAGGGCGGCACCGCTAGCTAACATCCAACCAAAAAAATCGCGGCGGCTCCAATTCATAAAATGTAGGTTAGCATGTCTCATTGCGGGAATGTGTGAAAGTTGTGGACAGTTAGACAGTATCAATTTGATCCTTTGAAATTTATCAGTGAGAACTCTGAAACCACCAGGCTAATATTGAGACAGACCGGGGGGACTGTTATGAATGCTATGCGTCTGTTAGCCGTATGCCTTTTAGCCGCGATACCAACCACGATGTTTCAGAATTGCACTGGCCCAAATGCCACCAGCGAGGGCAGTGGTGAACAGAGTTCGATACTGTCGTTCAATGTGGCGCCAGGCGATATCTCCATGGTGCCGGGAGCTGGGGCTAAATTTAAAATCGCGCTGTCATCTCCCGCTGATACCCATATTACTTTTAATTTTCAAACTTCGGACGACACCGCGCAGGCGCCCGCGCACTACGGTTCCACGTCTGGGAGCGGATACATTGCTAAAGGTTCCAGCGAAGCCGAGTTCACCGTGTCCACGACTGCCACAAGCGGAGTGGACTATCAGAACAAACGGTTTAAAGTGACGGTTACTTTTCAAGACCTGCGCATTCCCACCGTAACTTTTTTAGCGGCATTCAATGCGGGGCCGCCGGGCCCTGGCCCCGGCCCAACGCCAGGTCCGACTCCTACTCCGGCACCCACCAGCGCGTCATCCAATTTCGGACTATTGTCCGTAGGGACTTACGCGACCTGCGCGATCAAGGCCGGCGCGCTTTATTGCTGGGGCTACAATGGCTACGGCGGACTCGGAAATGGCAGCGCCAATAACTCAGCCACACCTCTGTTAGTGGCGGGAATGGAAACGGGAGTCACTGGAGTTTCAGTCGGCTACCACCACGCCTGCGCGATCAAAAACGCGGCGCTGTTTTGTTGGGGTCTCAATACGAATTATTCGCTTGGGGACGGCACTGCGATCTCGAGCAATTTTCCCAAACCTGTTTTTAATATGGACACCGACGTCACCGCCGTTTCGGCCGGGGTCAACAATAGTTGCGCGATCAAGGGCGGAGCCCTCTATTGTTGGGGCTACAATCTTTATGCTCAGGTGGGACACAATTCCGGAGCCCAAACGGTTCCGTACCGTGTCCCGCAGTTTGAAAGCGGCGTGACCGCGGTGTCCTCCGCCTATTACCACACCTGCGCGATCAAAGGCGGAGCGCTCTCATGCTGGGGCCTGAATTCAAGCGGTGAACTCGCCATCGGCACCTTTGTGACCAACAATCTCCGCACACCGGCTTTGCTGACTCCGTTTCCCGCGATCGTGGGAATGGAAACCGGAATGATAAAAATCGCATCCAGTGGCAATCACACCTGCGCAATTAAAAGTCCCAGCACCAACTACTGTTGGGGAGCCAATGGCTCCGGCCAGTTAGGCACCGGCAACACCGCGGCCGCCAGCGCTCCGAACTCATCGTTATTGTTAAACACCGGTGTGTCCCACGTAGGAACCGGTCAGCATCACACCTGCGCGATTAAAGGCGGACAGATTTACTGCTTTGGTTACAACGGCTACGGCCAGTTGGGTTACGGCAATACTGTTGGCAAACTGGCGCCGGATGTGGCCGTCCCCCTGGCCTTGAATGCCGGTGAGACTGTGCTATCGGTCGAGGGCGGAGGACAAGCGGACACAGCCCCGGGCCACACTTGCGCACGCACCACTGCGGGACGAGTTTTCTGCTGGGGTTACAACGGCTATGGCCAGCTAGGCAATGGCGTCACCGCTCAAAGCTTGGTTCCGGTTTTAGTTCCGGGCTTTTAGAGTTTCTTTAATCTGGCAATTTCTTGAATCGACTCGCGCAATTCGGCGCGGGCGTTCATTAATTGCAGCTCCTGCTCGCTCATCACCCGTTGCAATTGGTGCATCCGCGATTCAAATGCGGTGACGACGTGAGCTTGGCGCTCAACCATTTCTTTCACCACGGTGTCTTCCACTTTGCGTTCATTCACCCGGCTCACCACTTGGGAGATCTTGCTATGGACGTCGGCGAAGCCATTGCTGAGCAACTCCGTTTGGCGTTTGAAGTGGCCCTGCACGCGCTCAAACCGCACTTTATTTTGCGCGGTCATTTCATCAACCTTGGACGTCATCACTTCCAAGCGCGACTCAAATTCCTTTAAACGCTTGGACAAATTCTCGATGTGCAAATGAGCCACGCGCATTTCGTCTGATTTCGCATACGTGGGCGGCGTAGGCGCGACTCCGTCAGGCCCGGTGCCCTCATCCAATCCCCGGAAGGAATTGAGCAGATCGATATTCAGTTCGCGCGCCATGATGAATTCTCCCTATATTATCCGAATATTACCTGTGGACGAGTTCGTCCTTCCACTCTATCGTTAAATAATGGCATCAGTGAGTCAATTCGCCCAGTATCTTTTGCGTTTGGATCCTAAACGGAACCCGGCGCGTATGTGTTTTCATAATTATTTGAAATACATGGTCGATCCCACGGCGCCGTTTACTCCGGGCGTGGTACAAACGTTTTACTCGAGGGTGCTCCAGTTTGAACAATGGCAAACTGATGCCCACGAATTGAGCGAAACCGTGCGCTCCGACATCTCCGGTTATTTGAAAGGCGCGGCCGCGCCCGAAGAAATCGCGTTGTGGCATTATTTGCGGCATCCGGAAACCATGCAGGTGGTGCCGCTTAAGCTCTATAACGATCTCGAAGAATTGGTAAAAGAAGAGCACCAACCCAGACAAAAGTCCGGGGAACAAGTGAAGGCCGTAAAGGTTTCCGAATCCCAGTGCATGGCTTTGCTGCTGGCTCCCGGGGGTTCGCTGGAAGTGAAAGTGTATCCGGCCATGGCCATGATTTGGGGTACGAAATTGCGGCTGGTGGCGCCGGTCAGTCATCTGTTTTACACGTCGAAATTGGAATTGATGCCTCATGTGCGCCAGGTGTTGGAAGGCAATTTGCTCACCACTCATTGTTTTGAAACCACCGTCGACCGCGTGCAAGGGCTCACCACCCGGGGCGCCACTTTCAAGATTTTTGAGACCTTTATCTGCGGGCGGGTGTCGGAAACGCAGAATCTGTTCCTGCAGCTGAAAAAGCTGGAGAAGCACTTTATCAATCCCCAAACAGATCCTTTTTACCAGGAAATCATCGGCCGCCTCGAGCGGGCCAAGCGTCTGATGGAGAACCCGACCGCTGAGAACGTCGCCGAGGCCGACCGGGCACTAAATCGGGGACGTTTTGCTCTCCGGGTGATCTTTCCCAATGACAGGCTGCTCAACCTTCTGATAACTCATCTCGAGTATGGAATCGCGCAAAGGCTCACGCAGCAGCCGCAAGGACAAGGCCCCGATCTCGGGGACGCGCCTTAATAAATTTTTAGCTGATTGCGGACTCGCCAGCCGGCGCAAGTCCGATGAGATCATCTCCGAAGGCCGCGTTCAAGTGAACGGCAAAACGGTGTTTGAGCTCGGCGTGCGCGTGGAACCGGGCATCGACCGCGTGACGGTGGATGGAAAACCGGTCAAACCGCCGACCCAAAAAATCTATGTGATTTTTAACAAACCGGAAAACGTGCTGACCACCATGACCGACCCGGAAGGCCGGCCGACGGTGGCCGATTTTGTCGGGGATCTTCCCTATCGTGTGTTTCCGGTTGGGCGCTTGGATTGGGACACGGAGGGTTTACTCCTGTTAACCAACGACGGTGATTTCTCGCAAAAAGTCATGCATCCGCGCGAAGAGATTCCTAAAACTTATTTAGCTAAATTGGACGGGCATCCCACCGAAAAAGATCTGCAGAAATTATTGAACGGCGTGACCATTCCCGGCGGCCACGTCAAAGCTTGGCACGTGGAACGCGCCAAAGTCGGCGACTCCGACAAATATGATTGGATTAAAATTATTATCGGCGAAGGAAAAAACCGCCAGGTCCGCCACATGTTCAACAAAATCGGCTTCGACGTAAAAAAATTGCGCCGCGTGGCCATCGGTCAGTTAACGTTAGGACCTTTGCAAAAAGGCGAATACGCTTTCCTGGATCAAGGCTCACTTCTCCGCATCTTCAAAAAACATAAAGGCGAAGAAGCTCCGGTGATCCGCACCTCCGCAAAAGTAAAAGGCGCGGCGGCCGCCGCCCGCTATCGTGGAGTGAAATCAGATAAAAAGCCCGGCAGCCAGTTTCCCACCAAGCGCGCTCCCCAGGGCCCCAGGCGCCCGTCAAAAGGACGCCCGGCGTACCGCCGCTAATTTTAACTACCCGTTTTCCGTTTCCGGATCCGGAGTCCCCACATGATTTAAATGATCATCGACATTCCGCGTGGTGCGTTTCATTTGTTCCAACACATCCACTTCCCCACGCGTGAATGCCGCGGGCTCCAACTCATATAAATTTGCTGGAATTTCCTCGGACTCCTCCGCCGCGGCTCGCACATCACTGAGTCCAGTCTCGTCGGAATCGGCGAGTATTTTTGCCTCGT
>JANMVK010000585.1:0-1661 GCA_031392725.1 Pseudobdellovibrionaceae bacterium | reverse complement strand
TTTTGATCGAATCAGGCACTCAGCCTCCAGATGTCCTATCGGCGCGATGGCTCGGCCTTATGAGCTTTTGACGCCATCCGGCGTTGATTCTGAATCAGCGCTGAGAGTGGTTGGTTTTTAAAGCATGGCGATTCCCGTTGTTTCTATCATCACTGGACTATTGGCTGGGGCGATCCTCATGGGTCTTGCCCTTTGGTGGGGCCGCAAACGCGACCTGCGCTGGGCCCAAGAAGAAGCCAATGAGATGGTCGAAGGCGCGCGCAAAGATGCTTTAGCGCACGAAGAAGAACTCAATTTGCAATTTGAAGAGTACCGCGAAGCCGCCTATGAGCGTTTCGAAAAGGAAACGCGCCGCCTGGTTCAAAGAAATGATGAACATGAAGAGTTGATCTCGGAACGCGAGATGAAATTCAAAGATTCCATCACCACGCGTGAACAGCTGCTCAACCGCAAAGGCCAAACGATTAGCGCGAAATTGCAAAAGGTCAGCGCTTATGAAGCGCGAGTGAAAGTGCTGCGCGACCGCGCGCAGGCATTGCAACAGCAACTGCTCGAACAAGCCAGACACAAATCGCTGGCCGACGAAGAACAGTTGCGCCAGATGATTCAATCGCAAATTGAACAGGAAACCCGCAATGCCGCCACCCGCGTGGCGCAAGACATCGAGCAAGAAGCGCAAATCAATATGGAGCGAGACGCGAAGAAGGCGTTGAATCTGGTGCTCAACCGTTTCGCCCGCGGCTATTGCCCCGAGCGCGGCATCGGCAATGTCAATTTTGAATCGCCTGAGCATAAACAGCGGACCTTCGGGCCGGAAAATTCATTTATCAAAAAAATTGAACAGCTTTGTGGCGTGGATATTGTGTTTAATGAGATCTATCACAGCGCGACGGTTATGGGTTTTGATCCCGTCCGCCGCGAACTCGGCCGACTGACTCTCGACGCCACCGCCAACCAGCGCAATCCTAATGAAAAAATCATTGAGGACATCTACAACCGCTGCAAAAAAGATTTGTTTAAAAAGATTTTGATGGACGGCAACCGCGTGGCCAATGAATTGCGCGTGAGCGATCTGCACGAGGACGTACGCTCCATGCTGGGCGCGCTTAGATACCGCTATTCATTCGCGCAGAATCAGCATTTTCATGTGGCGGAAGTGGGCTGGCTCGGCGGACTGCTGAGTTCGGAACTCGGGCTTAATGTGACCCACGGCCGCCGGGCCGGATTGCTTCACGATATCGGTAAAGCCATGGATCATTCACGCGAGGGCGGCCATGCCGTAATCGGCGCGGACTTTATCGAAAAACACGGCGAAAAAACCGAAGTGGTGCACGCGGTCCGCGCGCATCACTATGATGAACAACCCAGTTCGGATTTAGCATTTATCACCATCGCGGCGGACGCCATTTCAGGAGCGCGTCCCGGCGCCCGCCGCTCCACCATGGATTCCTACACTCAGAAAATGGCGGACTTGGAAAAAATCGGCAGCAGTTTCCCCGGAGTTTCGGCCACTTATATTTTGAGCGCCGGCCGCGAAGTGCGGGTGATTGTGGACGGCCATACCGTCGATGATCATAAGGCGCTTGATCTGTCGAAAAAGATCGCGCAGAAAATCGAAGATGAACTCAACTACCCGGGACTGATCAAGGTCACTGTGGTGC
>JANMVK010000501.1:0-4156 GCA_031392725.1 Pseudobdellovibrionaceae bacterium | reverse complement strand
AGGTCCTCGCTCAAGCAATCTCGTTTACGACAGCTTGGGACAACTGCAAGCGATGACGGATTCGCTTGGGCGGAGTTCGGTCTTCCAGTATGATTTGGCCGGCCGTGTAGTTTCGCAAACTCGGCCCGACGGCAAAAAAGTTATGTTTAGCTATGATAGTGCCGGCAATCTGACCAGCATCACGCCGCCGGAAAAACCGGTGCACCAATTCGGATTGAATTCTTTCGAATTGGTTGCAAGCTATTTGCCACCGGCATTATCGAATTCGCTGACACCCACCACGTATTCCTACAACCTAGATAAACAACTAACCTCGATCAACCGTCCCGACGGCAAAGTCGTATCCTTTAATTACAGTCCGATGACCGGAGTACTGAATTCAATCGTGGCGCCCGATGCTTCTGTCGAGTTCACTTATCTGCCTGCAACGGGCCAGGTGAACTCAATCCGCTCATCCGACAATGTGATTTCGAATATTCAATATTTGGGTCCGTTGCCCGCATCGATGACTAATTCCGGCCCGGTGATGGGCGGGGTAAATTTCACTTACACACCTGAATTTCAATTGGCTTCACTCTCTGTCATCAGCGGCCAATCGATCGCCATGGGTTACGACAAGGACAGCCTTCTGATTCAAAGCGGGCAAAAATCGTTCTCTCGCCGGTCCTCAGATGGACTCATGACTGGCTCAAGCATTGGTAAGATTTCTGAGAGCATTGCCTACAATACCTTCGGCGAGATCGTGTCCCATCTTCACCAGTTCACGGAGATCAACAGTGGGCACGGGCACCACGCGCAAAAGCCGAAGGAACTCTTCAAACTGGATGTTGTTCGCGACAACCTAGGCCGTATCACTGAAAAAACAGAAAGCGTTCGTGGCGGCAAAAATAAAATGAAATATTCCTTCGATCAGGCGGGACGCTTGATCAGCGCCCAAGGCCCGAAGAGTTTCCGGAGCTACGCCTACGACGCCAACGGCAATCGCACCTTTATGGGCAACGGCGGCTTTAAGCACGGAGCGGCCTACAAGTACGACAGTCAGGACCGTCTTATAAAAGCAGATGACGTTAAATACTTTTACAATAACAACGGGGATTTAGTCGAAAAGGTGGGCGACGACTTTGAGGTCGAATATTTTTATGATTCATTGGGAAACTTAAAAACCGTAAATTTCCCTCGCGACATCCATCACGACAAAGATTGCAACCGCGATTTCTGGCGCAAACACCGTCGCGAACGCAGAGATCATCGCATCGACTACATCGTCGACGGCATGGGCCGCCGAGTAGGCAAAAAGGTCAATGGCAAAATGACCCAGATGTTCGTCTACCAATCTCAGCTCCAAATCGCAGCCGAGCTTGATTCCCGCGGACGCATAGTGAAACAATTTGTCTATGGCTCAAAAGTTAACGTGCCCGACTATATGATTGCAGGTGGTAAGACTTATTCCATTATCACCGATCAGCTCGGCAGCCCGCGAGTGGTTGTCGACATCGCCTCGGGTAAAGTCGCGCAGGAAATTGAGTACGATGAGTTCGGGAATGTACTTGAGGATTCCGAGCCGGGATTTACACCCTTCGGCTTCGCAGGTGGCCTCTACGATCAGGACACTAAGCTTGTTCGGTTCGGCGCGCGAGATTACGATCCCGAGGTTGGACGATGGACGAGTAAGGATCCGATTGGGTTTGATGGGGGAGACACGAATCTTTACGGTTACGTTCTCAGCGATCCAATTAACGAAATTGACCCATCAGGAAAATTGGTTGTGATTGCCCGATGGATAATCCGAGGCGCAGCAGCCACGTGCATTGCATATGATGTGTTTGACACCTATCAAGCAGCTCAAGATTTTATTCGTCTGGGAAAAGAAATTGAAGAGTCCCAAAAAAAGATAGCAGCGCTAAATAAGTTGAAGAACTCTGATCAATGTCCTGCAAATATTAACGAGCAGATTGCCGAAGAAACATCAAAATTCATAAAACTTCAGCGGGAACGTGCGGTCAAAGGTGCCGGGAGCACCTTAAAAGGTGTTTCTGTGACAGCTATTTGCGAGGGTATTCGCCGAATAGCCAACATAGTAAAATAAGGTGGAGCCTCATGAGTATCTACATAGTTTTGCAAAACCTCCAATTCGGTGTCGCAATACTCGCGGGTGTTGCATTCGCTTTTCATTTCCTGATGCCTGCTCCAAACGAATTAAAAAAATATTCCCGGAAAGATCGTCTGAAGATGATGATTCCAGCTTATGGTTTGAAATATATTAAGCTTGAAGGCAAAGACTCTTTCCGGCGATTTCACATTAGTTGGCATATTTTTGTTGTATTAATCAGTGTTAGAATTTTTTTGTCAGTGTTAATATATTACTTGGTCTATCAGGATTGGTTTCAACCCTACATGTTGCCATCACCGTAAAGTGGAAAGAGTCGCAAGGCGGGAAAGCAATCATTTCAATTCTTGCCAGCGCAAGCATCGCAAAGAGCGCAAAGATCATCGCATCGACTACATAGTCGACGGCATGGGCCGCCGAGTGGGTAAGAAGGTCAATGGTAAAATGACCCAGATGTTCGTCTATCAATCTCAGCTCCAAGTCGCAGCCGAGCTCGTTGGATTCGTTTTTGATGTACTCGATGGCGCCAAGTGACCGTGACACTCGAAACGGGATATTTATTGATAATATTTCTTCAGATCTGGTCATGGCTTTCATACGCCTCCCCACTTTTGGGAATAGGGCTGATATCAAAAGCACTTTACGGAAAAAGTTTTTAAGCAACGCTCATTGAGATCTCAGCGGTGGGTCTTAGTCATTGGTGTAACTCTTTTGGTACACGGAACTGTGTGTTGGTACAATCTAGCGACCTACAAGACGATTCTTGCTCCAGAATAACTGTGACCAGATGTTCTGGATCGTGCCTAAATCGTGTCAAATTTGGTTCTAGAGAGGGCTAAAAACAATCTGCAGATAATCCGAGCGCTCGACAATCCAACGGCCCGTCATCTTATGCTCTAAGGTGTAGGATCCCCCAGCGGTGTTGGTGACCAAAACAATATTGGCCGATGGGCAACCGAATATCTCAAAAATTTGCCGGTCACACCGCGCACGCTCTCCTGCGCCATTCGCTCCTCCGGAAAAAAAGATTGAGCGGCCTTCGGTCCACACTTTCAAACTGGGATTAGGATCCGGCCGCACAGGATAACTCCGGGTGAGATCCACTCGGGCCTTGCGGTATCCTCCATTCGCAAAAAACTCCCCGACGAAAAATCGCGCCTGATCCGAAAATTGGGCTGAAAAATGTCCCGCCGATAAAAGTACAATCGTGGAGTGAACCCATTGCACCGGCGCAATGGCAAACGTGAGTTCGTGGACAATCGTGGCCGCCTGGTTAGAAAAATCCAGGCTTGCCCAATGGCGGTCCACGAGGCGGATCGTCGCAAACTGGCGCTCCGCCAGCATGAGAATGCCGCCCGTTTCCAGCAGCCAAATCGGATCCGGCTCGAACCCTGGCTCCGGCGGTCCGGAGTGGATCAACCGCCAGCTATAAAAACTCAATGCGTTTACCAGAATTTGACCCAGAATCGGGTCTTTCTTTTGAATTTCCGTAAGTTTCAGCGCCACCAAATGAACGGTCTTCGCACCCGCGAACGGCACATATTTTTGGATTCTTGAGACCAATGCCGGATCAGGCTTGAGCGCAAAATCAAAATACGGATTTTTGTGAACCCCAGCTTCGACTAAATCTTGGAGATAGAGTTTGCCATCGACCATGGCTCCCACGCCGCCATTGCCGACATCGCGGATTCCCGCAAAACACGGAACGGACAAGGCTGTCACAAGGGCAACAGTTAAGGCTTTAAGCATGACCGGCTTATACTCGATAGGGGGATTTCGACCCAATGGTAATCGCCTTTTTTGAAGCGATTACCTGGGAATTCATGCATCCGGCCCATCATGCGCACCGTCAGCGCCGAAACCTCCCAGGTGCGCGCGACGCCCTGTGACAGGCCTTCGAACAAGCCCAGCTGCACTTTGACCAAGGCCGGTGCCTTGCCGACAAAGGCATCGATGCGGCCGACGCTCAGGTCGCCTTCGCGCACCACGCGGGGCGTGAGCGCCACATCGATCAGGCGCTCACCACGCTCGACCTGCCAGGCCATGGCC
>JANMVK010000482.1:0-13285 GCA_031392725.1 Pseudobdellovibrionaceae bacterium | reverse complement strand
AAGGCGTCATATTTGGGCGTGTTGCTGCCATAGGCTTTGATACTGGGAAAGGGCCGCCACGTGCCCCGGTAGGAGGTAGCCTCGGATGGGCTCTCGCGCCCAGTGGCCCGCTTAAGGGCTTGGCTAAAAACGGTCCCGACGACCATGCTGTGCACGATCTGCAGTCCCGTGTTCCAAGCGCGCGTGGGACCGCGGCCATAGCCCACGGCCAAAAATCCTCCGGCAATGGTAAAGTGAGTCCAGCCATCACCCAGAAAATAAAGCCACGAACCGGTGTCCGAGGGCAGCCTGAGCAATTGGATTTCTCCCATCTTAAGTACCGTCCTGGTGTTATCGGCATTGCCGACTCCCGTGCTCCGGCCCCAACGTTGAACCTCGTCCAGAGTTTCCCGGTCGGTGTAGTAAGTGCCCAGAGTGCTGGCCGTAATTAGAACCCAGGGCCAAACCGCTTCTTTAGAAAAACTTTTTTTAAGCACCACGATTGAGGTGTTAGGAATTTCCGTGACGACCTCGAGAGGCCGCAATCTAGGCTGCTCCTCGGCGGCCAAAGCCATTTGGTGAATCATCAATAAACAAATAATTGAAAAAGTCCGCAATTTCATTTCCGTTACTTAAATTCAGTCCTGAACATCAGTCCAGCATATTTTCCGCCATATATCGGCAATATCTGAATTTGATTTTCCTTTTTTTGATTGTATTCACTTACACCCAAGCCGAACACCGTGCCAATGGTGGCGCCGGCCACAACATCGTGCAGCCAATGTTTATTGTCGTTAATTCGGCTTAGGGCGGTGAAACTGGCCAGCGCGTTAGCGAAAAATCCATAGGGCCAGAAGCCATGTTCCCCGGTCACCACTCCGGCAAAGGCAAAGGCCGCGGTGGCATGGCCCGACGGAAACGAAAAATAATCGGCGTTGTTGGGTCTCTTTTCATGAACCAGAAATTTTAATGTGAAGGAGGTGCCCAACGCATAAGTGGAAGCCTTGATCATAATCATGGCATGGTCCGCATATTGACGATTGCCGGTCGACCAAAAGGCGATGCCCATACCTCCGGCATAAAGAACATTGGGAATCAGTTGTCCCCCGTAGTCGCCGATCACGGAATATTGCCCTAAGGGTTTCTCCCCGGAAATTTCCTTTTGCGTGGGATCGACAATTTCTTTTTGCAAAACCAGCAAGAGTCCGGTGGTGGCGGCGCCACTGAGCAGCCATGGTCTGGCCGACGTCGTCCACGGTGAGGCCAGTTCGCCCGGGATTGTGGCAAAAGCCCCACGACTGAAAATCAACATGGACGCGATAATTAAAATTTTCACTGAATGCGCGAGACGGCCTTGGCCCGCCCGGAATTAAACAGTTCGCCTGCTGACTGGTAGAGTGAAATGGTCTCTTGGGCATCCGGGGGAAGTGAATGGCCGTGGCGGGCTTTGACCGTTTTAGTATTTAAGATTTTGCCGTTCTCATCCAATGTTTGCGTCTCCACCGTGTAGCCGGGAGCCAGTACGATCATTTTACCGGGAGTGTAGTAGGCCACTTTCTGATAGGTGCCGAGAAAGGCCCGCTGATCCTGTTTCTTAAATAAATCTTGGCCGTAAAATTTGCTCTCGTAACTGAACCCCAGCAGTCCCAGCAGAGTGGGTGCGAAGTCAATTTGGCTGGCCAGCGTATCCATTTTTTGCGGCTGGATCAAATTCGGATTGTAAAAGATCACGGGAATCAAATAATCGGCGATGGGAATATCCGTGCCTCCGGCGACCGCGGCATTGTGATCGGCCACAAAAATAAACAAAGTATTTTTGAACCACGGTTTGGCCTCACTCATTTTGAGAAATCGTCCGATGGCGTAATCGGTGTATTTGACCGCGCCTTCACGCCCCGATTTGGAGGGAATGTCGATTCGCCCTTCGGGATAGGTGTAAGGGCGGTGATTGGACGTGGTCAGCACCGCTTGGAAAAACGGCTCGCGGGCGGTGTGCATTTGATCGGCGTTCTTAATCACCTGGTCAAATAGATCCTCATCGCATACGCCCCAAGCGTTGGCGAAATGGACATCGGCCGAATCAAAGGTGCCGCGGTCATGAACTTCAAAGCCGTTGCCGGAAAACCATTGCTTCATATTGTCGAACAAGGCGTAGCCGCCGTAAATAAATTGCGTGCGGTAACCTTGGCCGCTGAACACCGTGCCTAAATTAAATAATCCATCGCTGTCGGGCCGGCGCAAAATCGACTGGCCCGGTGTCGGCGGAATCGACAGCATCAGCGCCTCAAGGCCCCGCACCGTGCGGGTGCCGGTGGCGTAGAGGTTGGAGAAAAATAATCCCTCGCCGGCCAAGCGGTCCATATTGGGAGTGATTGGTTTTTTATTGCCGTAGGTTTGCATAAACCGGGCGCTGAAAGACTCGATGATCACCACCACCACATTCCATTTTCTTGGTGGCGTGCCGCTGTCGACTTTGCGGATGATGGATGGTTCGCGCAGCCACTGGGTGGTAAGCCGTTCGGCGGTGGGAGAATCCACCGAGGTGTAAAATTCCTCAAAGCTTATGGCATTGTTGTGGTAGGCCGAAAACATGGCGAACAAAGTATTTTTCCCCAGCTCGCGCGGCCAGTAGGAGTCATGGGCCAACAATTTTTGTTCACTCACGGCCATTGCCGGCACTAAACCCGCGGTGAACAGGAGCAGCACGGACCGGCGGGCGGTAAGCCAGGGCCCGTCGTAGCTGAAGGTCTTAATCATCCGGCTCAACCACATAACAAACGGCGAGAAAACTAAAAACATGCCAAAGAAAGCCCACACGATGGGATAGGACTCCCACACATTGCGCACGACCTCGTGCGTGTAAACTAGGTAATCGACCGCGATAAAATTGAAGCGGGCATTGAATTCATTAAAAAAGCCCAATTCACCGATAGCGGTGAACACCACCAAGAAGAATGGAAAAAACGAGGCGCACAGAAACAGCGGGAAAATATATCGTGACCGCATTCGCTTCGCCGGCACCAAAAGCAGCAGGGCCATCAACGGCAGAAACAAATAAAACGCGGCCGCCAGATCAAACAAAATTCCCTTAGTTAGGGCGAGGACAATGCGCTCCGGAATGACCTTGGCGGAGGCGAAAATCCATATGGCGTAAATCAGCCTTTGCAGAAAGCAAAAGCCCAGATAGAGCGCGAATATAATAGCCAGATATTTGTCCGGCTTAGTGGTTTTTTCCAATGGCTGAATTTACTCATTTTTTGACGGGCAAGGCAACCGCATTGGCTTCTTGACCTTGCACGAAATATTTTAATCCCACCAGGAAGCCGTAAAAATTGCCGGCTTCACCCGGTTTTGATGTGACCGAAAGCGAATACCGCGCATCCACCACGGCGGCCCAACGCCCCTCGCGCCAAGGCTCATACTGCACTGAAAAATCAAAACCGTAATCGACGACATCCTTAGCTGAAGTGGTGGGACGTGGGCCGGTGCCGAAGTCATTGCGCTGAATGGCCGGATCGCCCATGGTGTAGGACGAAAAAAACGCAATGGCGCTGGATAGGCGAGTGTTGAACCAATGGCGGTAACCCATGGTGATGTACATGCGTTTGCCCGTCTCATCCAGCACCAATCCATCTTTTTGAATGGAGTAAAACTGGCGCAAATAAAACGCCGATATTTCCAGGCCGCCGTGATTGTCGATGTCACCTTCCACAATCAGGCCGACACTTTGAAGCCAGGGGGGACTAAAATCATGATCGCGCACATCGTTCCGGTAAAATTGGGTGGCGGCGGTGGCCCGGATGTCGCCTTCTTGAGCCTGGTGAGCCCAGGCCACGCCTGAGGCAAAAAGGGACAATAGAAAAAAGAACCTGACCTTATTCATGTGGCCAGAGTAAGGTTTTGCCCGGCATGAGACCACTTCTTTTAACACTTTTTTTATTGATCACCGGGCCCGTAGCGCTCCACGCGGAGGAAGGCACCACTGTCGAGCAAAAAGTACTCAATGCCTCCGACACCATCGGCGACGCCGTGGAACTGGGCGCCGATAAACTGGATATGATTTTGTCCGGTGGCAAAAGGTACACTCAGCGCGCCAATAATTCCAAAGCCAAGATCTCGCAGCTGGTGACATGGAGTGAGGGCGGCGTGGTAAAAAAATCCACGGATTTCGGCATCAACTTGCGGCTGCCCAATGTCGAAAAGCGCTGGGCACTGCGGTTCACCAGTTATGATGAAGAAGAAGAACGCCGCGATATGCAACAGCGTACGGTGCGCACCCGCCCGCGCGAACGCCAGTATGGCGCGGCCCTGATGTTTTTAAAAAAATTGGGCAGCGTGAGAATCACGTTCCAGCCTAAGCTTGAGCTGCGCGATCCTCTGTTTATGAGTTACGTACTGCGCTTTGAAAGTTCGGCGGAGTCGGGTCCTGTGCGCATCGTGCCCAAGGTCGAACTGTTCGCCGATCCAAAAAAGGGCACCGGCGAGTTCGCGGGCTTAGAATTTATCACCCAACTTTCAGAACGATGGGAACTGTCGTTTCAGAATGAAGAGACCTACCGCGAGCGCGGCAATATCTTTAACACCAGCCATGGTGTGACACTGGATTATGCGTTGGCCGATGATAAGGGATTGGGTTGGTCGCTGGTGGGATCTTCCAATAGCCGGCCCAGTTTTCACTTGGACACGCTCCGGGTGGCGACGACTTACGGCCAATCTTTCTATAGCGGTAAATTGAATGCCGGGCTCACGCCGTTTTTGAGTTTCGGCAAACCCGATCATTTTAAAGGTGATGCGGGGATTTCGCTGAATGTTTCGGTGATCTTTTGATGGGCCGGATGTTGAGCAGTTGACCCAGCCGATTACAAGGGGTTAAGTGCCCCATGCCCGAACTTCCCGAAGTGGAGAACGTCAAAATCAGCCTGGAATCCCTGGGCGTGCGAGGTCAGCAATTTGCCTCGGTGGATTTGCGCGCTCGGTCTTTGCGCACGCCCTTAAAAAAGCACCTTCAATCCAAATTACCGGGGCAAAAGATTTTAAGTCTCAGCCGCCGCGCCAAATTTTTGCTGTTTGAAACTGAGCGCTTTTTTATCATCAGTCACCTCGGCATGACAGGTTCATGGCGCCCGCTCGATGAAATGATCAAGCATGATCATGTGGTGTTTCATTTTCACTCGGGTCTGCAATTGGTGTTCAATGATCCGCGCCGGTTTGGTTTGATGGAATTGGTGGATAAAGCGAAACTGCTTCAGCACACATGGCTTAAGTCTCTGGGCCCTGAGCCATTGCTGGCGCCTTTCACCGGAGAGTATTTATTTAACGCCACTCGCAAGCTCGCGGCGCCGATTAAAAATGTGATTATGGATCAGAAGCGGGTTGTCGGCGTGGGGAATATTTATGCTTCTGAGGCTTTGTACCTCGCGCGGATTCGACCTACGAGGCCCGCTGGGAAACTCACCCGCCTTGAGGCGGGCGAGTTGGTGGCTGCTATTCGAGAGGTTTTGACTCGGGCGATTTTGGCCGGAGGGTCTACCATTAGTAGTTTTAAAAATTCTCATGGTGAAAGCGGTAGTTTTCAATCGCAATTTTCTGTGTATGGCCGTAAGGGCGAATCTTGCTTGACCTGCGGTCAAGCGATTCGGTCCCGTATCCTCGGCCAACGTAATTCCTATTGGTGTCCTCAGTGCCAGCGTTAGCGTTTTGTGCCTTCGGCAGTCTGTTCGTGCTCGGGCTGATGGATAATCTGCGGGGTCCGTTTTATCCCGAGGTTTTGGCCGAATTTGGGGTGTCTTCCACTAAAGGCAGTTTATTTTTCGCTGTGGTTTCGGCTTTTGCTTTTTTCGGCAGTTTTTTTGCGCATCGCTGGGTGCAGCGCCATTCTTCACTGCATGTATTGATCGTGTCGAGCATGGGATTTTCACTGGGCTTTATGGCCATCGCGCTGTCGCCTACATGGCCCATTCTGTGCGTGTCCTGCGCATTTTTTGGATTGGCCTTTGGCGGATTGAATTTATCGCAGAATACTTTGGTACTGGAGTCCGCGCCCTCTCATCTGAGGCGGCGCATGCTCAATGGTCTGCATAGTATGTACGCTCTGGCCGCTTTGGTCGCGCCGCTCACGGCGTCGCTGTTTCGCGTGCTGGGCTTAAGTTGGCGCATGTCGTTTTTGATCTTGGCGCTTTTGCCGTGGGTGTTGCTGGCTTTGATTGGCCATTACGTTAAACGTTCCACCAATGAAAAGCCTAAGGAGTTTGCCATTCCGCTTTATCCGTCGGAATGGAAAGTGGTGTGGCTTTACGCTCTGATGATGTCTTGTTATTTATGGGGCGAGATCGGAATCACCACGCGGATGGTTTTGTGGCTGCGCTCCGATTTGGGTTACGGCCCCAACGCCGCAAATTTTATTATGGGCACGTTCTTCGCTCTGTTCCTGAGCGGCCGGTTACTGTTCAGCGTGGTGCATTTCCCGAAGTGGACCAATTGGGATGTGCTGATCCGCAGTAGCTTTTTGTCGGCGATTTTTCTGACTCTGGGTTTGGTCTTTCATCCCCTGTTTCTGGTGCTTTCCGGACTCACTATGGCGCCGTTTTTCCCGGTGGCCATGGACCAAGTCAATACTCACTTTGGTGAGAAGAGTTCGCAGGCTCTGGGCTTTATCATCGGCTTTGGCTCGCTCAGCATAGTGGCCATGCACGTTACAATCGGGTGGACCACCGACATTTGGGGTTTAACCCATTCGCTCTATCTTTGCGCGGGTGGGCTGGGCCTGGTGTTCGTGGCCTTGCTGGCCCGTTCCAGGTTTGACAGCGCTGCTTGAGATTCATATCATTCACGGTTCATGGTCCCATCTTTTTTCCGCTTAGCTGTGCAGCGAATCGCCATTTTAATGGGCGTTTATTTTATCAGCCGAATGTTGTTTCTGCTGTGGAACTGGAATTTATATTCGAGTTTTCCGGCGGGTAAAATCGGCTTGGCATTTTTTTACGGCCTGCGCTTTGACCTATCCGCCATTGTGCTGACTAATTTTGCGGTTATGCTTTTATGGCTTGCGCCCGCGGCTTGGACGCGGCGGCCGTGGCTAACACGCATCGAACTGGCGCTGTTCGCGGTGATCAACCTAATTTGCATTGGCTCTAATTTTGCCGACGCGGAATTTGTTAAGTTTATCGGCAAGCGTTCGGGTTTTGATATGCTGCTGATCCATCAAGATCTTGAACAGCAAAGTTTCAGCCTGCTCACCAGCTATTGGCAATTTTGTGTGGGCTTGGTGTTGACCATCAGCGTGGCCGTGTGGTTCGCGCGTCCATTGCGCACCCTGCAGGAAGCGGGTCCGCTGTGGCTGAAGGCGGGCTGGCGCTTGCTCGCGGTGGCTTTGCTGGTGGTCGCGGCGCGCGGCGGGTTTCAATTTAAACCGCTCCATCCCATGCACGCTTATTTCACCACTCATCATGAATTGGGCCTGCTGACTTTAAACACGCCGTTCAATGTGATCAAAAGCCGGCCCAGCATTGTCGAGCGGCAGCGTTTTTTTAGCGGTGACCGTGAACCCATTGTGCGTTTGCGCGATATGACCAAACTGACGCGCCCGCCGCTGGCGCTGGCCAAAGATTTTAATGTGGTGATTCTTTTGGTCGAAAGTCTCAGCACCGAGTATGTCGGAGCGGCCAATGACTTTGAAGGTTACACGCCGTTTTTAGATTCTTTGGCTAAGGAATCGTTTTTCTATAAATACAATTTCGCCAATGCCCGGCGCTCGATTGAAGGATTGCCCGCGGTCATTTGCGGTATTCCCAATATTATGGCCGAGCCGGTGATCACTTCCGATTTCAGCAACAACCGCTACGAATGCCTGCCTAATATTCTCTCGCGCCGTGGCTACTCAACTTATTTTCTCCATGGCGCGCACAACGGTTCCATGCATTTCGACACCTTCTCGCGCATCGCCGGTTTTGAGAACTTCGTGGGCCTTAATGAATTTCCTAAAGGAAACAAGCAGGATCTCGATGAGTACTGGGGCGTGCTCGATGAACCGATGTTGCAGCACGCGGTTAAGCTTATCGATCTGGCGCCAAAACCGGTGATGATGGGCGTGTTCACCTTGAGTTCGCATCATCCTTATTTTATTCCGCCGCAACACACTGGCAAATTTCCCAAGGGCGATTTGGAAATTCACGAAAGCATGGGTTACGCGGACTATGCCATCGAGCAGTTTTTCAAAAGCGCTAGGAAAAAACCTTGGTTTAACAAAACCATCTTTGTCATCACCGGGGACCACACGCAGAAATTTTATCATAAAGAGTACGGCAACCTTCTCGGTTACTACCGCGTGCCGCTGTTTATTTATGTGCCGGGCCTGAAGGATCATAAAATTGCATTTGATCCGGCTCGCCTCACCCAGCACATCGACGTGGTGCCGAGCGTGATGGATCTGCTCGGCGTGAATTTACCTGACCGGCTGCTGGTGGGGCAAAGTGTGTTTGACACTAAGGCTGAGGGCCGGGCTTACAGCTTCAATCCCCCCGAGTATTGGTATTTGGACACCAAACTGTTCATGAATATGCGCCGGAACGGCGAAGTCTATAATGTGAAAAAACATGAGGGCGCGATTCGCCTGATTGACGCCACCGTCGACGCGTCGGTGCTGGATCCCGCCATTGCCAATTTGAAATCCGTGGCTCACTATTTAAACGAGGGTCTGATCCGCAATAATCTCTATGGCTGGAGGCAGTCGCTGTGAAATCTGATAATCAAAATTTCTCCCAGGATGCGCCTTCCTTAAAAAACACCTTCTCTGAGCACCGTTGGCTCAAAGCTTATTTAAAAAGACGTCTGCCCGCGGAATACTGGCGTGAAGTGGAAGTCGACCTCACCCAGTTCGGCGCCAAGTGCGCGACCACTTACGCGGATCTTGCGCGCCAGGCGGAACGCGAAAAGCCCGTGCATGTACCGTTCGATGCCTGGGGCCGCCGCAGCGATGAAATCCGGGTGTCCAGTGCGTGGAAGGAGTTGCAGGACATTTCCGCGCGCGAAGGTTTGGTCCATATCGCCTATCAACGAAAGATGAAGGAATATTCGCGGCTTTATCAATTCGCTAAACTTTATTTATTTCATCCGTCCAGCGCGTTCTTCACCTGTCCGCTGGCCATGGGCGACGGCGCCGCGAAAGTGCTGGAGCTGCACGGCCGTGAGAAAATCCATCAAGACGCGTTTAAACATCTGACTTCAAATGATCCCAAGGATTTTTGGACCTCCGGCCAATGGATGACGGAAAAAACCGGCGGCAGCGATGTCAGCGGCACCAGCACCGTCGCCAAGGAAACCGGCAAGGGCGAGGCGCGCCTCACGGGCGTTAAATGGTTTTCCTCGGCCACCACTTCCGCCATGGCTCTGGCCCTGGCCCGCTACGAAAATGCACCGGCGGGCTCGAAGGGTTTGTCGCTGTTTTTAGTGCCGATGTATTCCGCGCCTGGCCAGCTCAATAACATTCAAGTGTTGCGGCTAAAAGATAAACTGGGAACTTGGGCGCTGCCCACCGCCGAACTGCAGCTCGACGGCGCGTTCGCTTATCCGGTGGGTGAGCGCGATCAGGGCGTGAAGACGGTTTCCTCCATGCTCAACATCACACGCTTGTATAATAGCATTTGTTCCACCGGCCAAATGACCCGCGCCTTGGATCTGCTGCGCGATTATTCGGGTAAACGCCAGGTGTTTGGCGCGCCGCTGATGGATCAAGTGCTTCATCACGGCACCTTCGCACAGGAACAGGCGAAGGTGATGGCCGGCTTTCTACTGACCATGGAGATGGTGCAGTTGCTGGGCAAGGATGAATGCGGAACTGCCAGCGCGAAAGAGCAGGATCTGCTGCGCTTATTCACGCCCATCGCAAAAATGTTCACCGCTAAAGCCAGCATTCAGGTCTCATCCGAAGTGCTCGAGGGATTCGGCGGAGTCGGCTACATTGAGGATTCCGGAATTCCGGTTCACTTGCGCGACTCGCAGGTGTTTTCCATTTGGGAGGGCGCGACCAACGTCTTGAGTTTGGATATGGTGCGCGTGGTGCAAAAGTCCCAGGCCCTGACCGCGTTCCAGAGCGATGTCGATGAGCGATTAAAGAGAATCAAATCGGCGGATGCTTCCGCCGTTGCTAAGCGCTTTAGCGGGCGCTGGGGCGAACTGTGCCGTGCGCTCGCACAGTGGGTGGAGTCAGCTCCCGAAGTGCAAATCGCCAGCTCGCGCGATCTTGCGTTTCAAATGGCCTGGCACTACGCCTTTGTGCTGCTGTTGTCGTGGACCGATGAGGAAAGTGGCACTAATCAAAAACTGATGGTGTCGTGGCTCAATGAGATGGAAATGAGTTTGGGCCGGTTCACTTTAAAAACCCCGGCACAATGTCAGAACTCCAAGACCGCGTTCCGCGACCAGCTCGAAGTTTGACTCCGGCGGGTCAAAGTTTTGACTCTTTTTTAATGCATCTTATGATCTTTGACTCGCGCAAGAACCTTGCAATTGGGGCACGAGGCTTCCTCGCGCAGCATATAGTCCTCTAAATAACTCTCCACCCGGATGTCTAAGCCTGTATTGCACAGGGGACAGGTGTTCTGCACTTCGATAAAGGATTCACGGCGCATCTCGCGGACCTCTGATATTTCTTCCTTAGACCGTTTCATCTTGCAGTTCCCCCTCGCTCTGTTAGCTTGCACGGCATAACAATGCAAAGCCGGTGCTTATGGCTTTAGCCCGGGCGGGGAGCGTAAAATGAGAATCATAATAATTGCAATTTCGCTGATGATGCTGGTTACAAGTCAGGCCTTCGCGGCCAAAATCGAAGGCAAAGAGTTCCCCGAATCCGTCACTCTCAATAAGAAAAATTTAGTTTTGAACGGAGTCGGCCTGCGCACGAAGAAAAAATTGGGCATGACCTTTAACGTGTACGTGGGTGGCCTGTATGTAACCAATAAGTCGACCGATGCTACCAAGCATATCGAGAACACCGATAAAGTTTTGGAATTAATTTTTCTGCGCTCACTCGACAAGGACACTTTACAGGAGGCCTGGAGCGAGGCCTTCACCAGCAATTGCCAGTCGGAATGTGATCAGAGCGGGGACAAACTCAAAATGTTCAACGATCTGATGGCCGACGTGAAAGAGGACAACCGTTTAAAAATGACGTTTGATAAAGACGGCGTGAGCGTGAACATCACCGGAACCAAAGAATCCAAAACCGGCCGCATTGAAGGCGCGGTGTTCGCCAAAAATTTAATGGCCGTATTTATCGGCCCCAAACCACCGACCGAAGAATTGAAAAAGGGCCTTCTCGGACTTTAAGCATTTTCAATTGGCGCTCAAGTGGCTTTCGTCACTTAATCACCTACCAGATTTAGTAGTCATCGCTCCGGTTCGGGTTCATGGTGAGCCTTCAACCACAAGGAGCTACAATGAAATCAACTATTCTCGCGACTCTATTTTTTGCTTCATGCTTAACCTGGGCCGATGGACCCATTGCTCATCAAGCAGCCGGTGCTGTGGACTCAGCCGTCAAATTATTTTTAACCTCTCAGCCTCAGGAGATCGTGCGCCAATTTCAAGCGATTAATGCCAGTAGGTTAGGCCATGAGCAGTTTGAGGTCGTCATCACTTTGGACGATGGCAAAACGCTGTTTAACTATATGTGCGAGGAAAATGAGTCGGTTCAGCCCGTAACCTGGGATTGTTCGGCCCGCTGATTTGGCTTAAGAGTTGCTCTTATTGGCGTGTACCCGCGGTTTCGCGGGTCCATGCCCATAAGATTCAGCTGAGGTGACACTTCAGGGCAGGGGAATTGTAAGTTTTTTCAGCCCCGTCAGGGAGTGACAGGTGAAACTAAAAACGCTGATCGGCCTCCGTCTTTTCGCCATTGCCCTTCTGGCGGCCACCGCCACGGCTATGCCCATTCAAACTGAAACCATCAAACGCCAAATGAACCTGACCATGACCCTCGGCAAAGCCGAGATGGACCAATGCGCGGCCAATATGGTCCGCAAAGCGCAAACTCTGACTTACACCTGTGAACTCGATATCCCGGTCAAATCCAAAAATTCGAGACTGCAAAATATCTTATCGCCGAAAATTCTTGAAGCCGCTTTTGCCGGTGTGAAGCGCAACGTGCAAATCGAGATTTCCCCCGATGCAAAAGTCTTAAGCCTGACCACCAGCTTTGATGCCACCGGTCTGGATCTGGAATTATCCAAGTTTAATGATGATTTTTACGCCGTTTACGCCCAAGCCGCCCACACCATCATTAGCGACGCGCTAAAAAAGCAGCCGATCAAGATGGAAGTGTTGGAAAGCCGGAAATAATGTCTCACAATTAATGGGTGTATCTCGCATTTTACATAATAATATTTGGAGTTATATTCTCGGCGGCGCCAAAGGCGCAGGCCGAAATTCCGGAAGCGCCGGCACCAGCCGCGGCAGCCGTTGAACCACCACGCCCGTTACTCGAGCTAGGATTGGGATTGGGAACAGGCTTACTCCCAGATTACCCGGGTTCCGATCAAGAGCACTATCACTTCGCCGCATTTCCCATCGTGTTTTACCATGGACAAATCTTCCGAGCCGACCGCGAAGACGGCGCGCGAGCGCGCGTAATCAATAAGCCTATATTTGGAATCGACGTCAGTGGTTCGGGTTCGTTCCCAATTGAATCCGGTTCCAACCGTGCGCGCGAGGGCATGAAGTCTCTCGGATGGCTGATGGAAATGGGTCCGAGGGTGTACGCGCGATTGCTCGATGAGAAAGATCAAGTGTGGCGCTTGTTCGCCATGGCAAGGCCGGCGGCCAGTATCCGCGCCGGGCGGATTTATTCGCGTGGTTTGGTTATGGGCGTCGGGGCGCAGTTTGAACACAAACGGTTGTGGCTGCGGGAGTTGTCGGTTTACTCCAAGCTCACCGGCGAGTGGGCCTCGCAGGAATATAACGATTATTTCTATGCGGTGAAGCCTGACTATGCGACGCCGTCGCGCGCCAGCTACAAGGCGGAAGCCGGTTATCTTGGCACTTGGTCTTCAACCGGGGTTTCCTATGAGTTTTCTGATTTTATTGTCAGCACTGGATTTAGTGCGATCTCCACTTATGGCTCGGCCAATGAGAAAAGTTCTTTGTTTCGCGATGATTTAAATTGGTCGGTGTTTGTGGGATTGGTTTGGTTTTTTTATCACTCAGAGAAACCGGGATATTTTTGATGCACCCGGCACATTTTTGTGCGCGATATTTTTAAGAAAATTTTAGTTTGCTGGACGCGCTCCCAACACTTGGCCCGGGCCAAGTGTTG
>JANMVK010000463.1:0-2489 GCA_031392725.1 Pseudobdellovibrionaceae bacterium | reverse complement strand
CTAGTTCCTGCGCGATAAAACCAACCTGATGTTTGTCGTCGTAGCCTTGGGCTTTGGGATTCGAGAAATCCCAGTTGTAGAACACGGGGTTCATCTTCTCCGCCATGGCCAGGCCGTTGGTCACCGACTGCACATTCTTTTTCAAACGGGCATCCGATGATACGGTGAACTGCACCCAGCCGCCGTTTTCCACGGCTTCAAATTTCGACAAATTGATATTGTAACGGATCATTCCGTTGACGGCGGTGGGGCGGGCCGAGGTGAGGCCGCGCGGAACAATGATTGAACTGTTGCTGGCGCCCGTTCCGCGCACGTCGAGCAGTGTGCCGGCTGAAGGCGTGGTCGTTCCGATCGCCAGCACACCACCGGTGGTGATGCGCATTTTCTCCGTATTGTAGCCGCCGGCTTGAAAAATAATCGGTGCGGCCGGTGCTAAAGTCGCAATCACCACAGAGGCACCGCCTGTGCCGGCGAGCATGACCATGGCATCTTGGTAAGATGTGATCGCATGGGCGCCCGAAGCGGATCCGACGCTTCCGACTCTGCCCGTATCGTTGTAGAACCATAAATTAGTCTCCGAAAGGACGCCGGGGTCGAGGTTCCGTATGGACGCGTCCGTCGGACCATTCAGATTGGCAGCGACATCAAACAAAGTAGCGGGAACCAAAGTGCCGATCCCTACATTTCCAAAGGCATTGGCCTTAATTAATTCGCCCCACTGATTATTGCCGTAACCTTCAAACATATTGGTGCTCGTATTGTAACGGAGCATGCCGTTGATACCCGTGGGGCGTACCGCGGTGGAGTCCTTCGGGACTATGATGGAACTTGAAGTCACACCTGTTCCACCAATATCCAAACGCGCGCCGTTGGCGGCGCCGAAGGAGCTGAACGCGATGTTGCCATTGGGACCGATAAATAAACGCGGGCTGCTCGCCTGATTGTCCCAAATAAAATAGTTTTGTGTGCCGTTTCCTAAAATGTCGTTACCTACATCCCAATATTCGACCCCATTGGCCCAATACTGAACTTCCGTTTTTCTGTTGGTGACGTTCATATTTTCCATTTTTAACGCCACTGTATTCGCGATGCCGGCGCCCGAGTCGGCCGAAAAGTGGATGGGCCAGATATTGCCGGTGCCAGTGCCGGCAACGTCCAACATGAATTGAGGATTGGTGTTGTTAATTCCCACGTGGCCGGCGCGGTTGATTCTCATTTTTTCTGTTCCGGTGCTAAACGCGATGGTGCCTGTACCCACCGCTGACATTCCCATGTTGGGAGATCCCGCGAATGAGTATCCAGGAGCGGTGCCCGTGCCGAAGGTCGACAGGATTTGTTGAGTTGCGATATGGGTTCCGAGATTGTCGCCACTGCTGACCATGTTGACCCAGTTGCCGGTTTCATAGACTTCAAACTTTGCGAGATTGGTGTTGTAACGGATCATGCCGTTCACGCCGGTGGTGGGCCGGTTGTCCGAGGTGTCGCGCGGCACCAGCAAGCTTGAGAGGTTCACGCCCGTACCTTTGAGGTCCAAAAGCGCCCCGGAGGTAAAGGCGCCAAAGGTATTACCCATGGCAATATTGCCGTTCAATCTAATATTGAGCAGACTTTCCCCGCCGTTGTTAAAACCGAAGTAGCTCTGATTCGTACCGGTCGCCGGAAAGAAGTCAAGGTAGCCCAACTGCGGGGTGCCGATGCTATCAGTGGCCCCCAAGCGCAAAGTTGAAGCGGATCCGTTGCTGGAGCTCTGGACGAAAAGTGTGGAGAAAGAGGAACTGATATGAAGCGCGGTACTAGGGATTGTGCCGATGCCGACCCTACCGTTCGAAGTCACGCGCATGCGCTCCACACCAGCGGAATTGAATGCAATGTTGCCGGTGCCAACCGCCCACATACCGGTGTTGGCCTGTCCGATGAATGAGTATCCGGGAGCGGTGCCGGTGCCGACGGTCGACAAGATTTGTTGAGTTGCGATATGGGTGCCGAGATTGTCGGCGGCGCCACCGCTTGAAACCATATTGGTCCAATTGTTATTTTCATAAACTTCAAACTTCGAGAGATTCGTATTGTAACGGATCATGCCGTTCACGCCAGTATTCGGGCGGAGCGCAGTGTTGTCGCGCGGGACGATTATGCTCGAATAATTCTCACCCGTGCCGTTGAGATCCATAATCGCACCCGTGGCAGGTGTGGCTGTCCCTACGCCCAAGTTGCCATTGCCGGAAAGTAAAAGTTGGGGCCAGTTAACCATGCCACTCGCCTGAAGGCTTATGCCTCCTGTACCGAAGTTCTGGATTAAAAATCCATTTGCCGCATCTGATAGAATCATGCCTTCACTGGCCGCGCCCGAACCTTCAATACTCATTTGTATAAACCTGCCGCCGCCGCCCACAGCCTTAAATCCAGCTGAGATCAGGCGGGCCGCCTTTTCTACCAGTTGCACGTTGGTCTCGCGGGCGCCGAATGGCGCATCTTCGAGCCCGACGCGC
>JANMVK010000288.1:0-3137 GCA_031392725.1 Pseudobdellovibrionaceae bacterium | reverse complement strand
CATGCACTTTGGAATAGCGGATGCGGTGAATGCACATCGTGCATTTCTCCATCACACCCCGGTGGCGCACAGTCACTTCCGGATTGATCGCCAGTTGGCGGGGCGGAACAATTTCGGTGTAGTCGAACCAATTAAAACGGCGGACCTTGTAAGGACAGTTGTTGGAACAATACCGGGTGCCCACACAACGGTTGTAAATCATATCGTTGGTGCCCTCGTCGCTATGTACGGTGGCGACCACGGGACACACGGTCTCGCACGGAGCGTTTTCACAGTGCATGCACGGCAACGGCTGATGGACCACCGACGGATCTTCGGGCGTGCCGTTGTAATAACGGTCGATGCGGATCCAATGCATTTCCCGGCCGCTCAGAACATTGCGTTTGCCGACGGTGGGAATATTATTTTCACTTTGGCAGGCGATCACACAGGAACCACA
Source organism: Pseudobdellovibrionaceae bacterium (assembly GCA_031392725.1). Taxonomy (GTDB): domain Bacteria; phylum Bdellovibrionota; class Bdellovibrionia; order Bdellovibrionales; family UBA1609; genus JALHOQ01. The sequence continues at coordinate 2,698 of JANMVK010000288.1, read as the reverse complement.
GCCGGTGCAGGTATTTAAATCAATGACCATGCTCCAGCGGTTGGTTTTGTATTCGTGTCCGGCCCACATGGAAGCTAAATGATGGCGATGAACTTTACCGCCGGGATTTTTAATATGATCGGCCAGCGTTTCTTCCACTACGATTTGGCGGCCTTCCATGGAATGGTGATCCTGGGTGCAGGCCAGTTGACCGTGGACTTTTTCAACCGTCACTTTAGTTTCAAGACCGGCGGTCACCGCGCGGCCGTTGCGCCATTCGGCGAGGCTGAAGGCATTGACGCCGATGCCGTCGGCGACCCGTCCGCCGCCCTTACGTCCATAGCCGGCCGCCAAGGCGACCACGCCATCGGCTTGTCCGGGTTGTACGTGAGCCGGCACGGTAACCAATGCGCTTCCTGCGGCCAAAGTCACATGCTGGCCTTCGCGAATTTTTAATTGTTTAGCGTCATGCAGAGAAAAGCACGCATAGTTGTCCCACACAATTTTTGTGACGGGATCGGGAAATTCCTGCAGCCAGGGCACATTGGCCAAACTGCCGTCACCCAAACCAACCGTGGTGTACACGGCCAGCTCAAAACCGGATTTTTTTGCGGCGGGCTTCACTTGTCCCAGAGCGGACGTGGCAAATCCCTTAGCGGCTCCTGTTTTGCCCGCGGAAGCCTTGGAAACTCCTTCTTGCAGCAATAGATTCCACTCGTCTTCACTTCCCGCGCGGCCCTGCCACGATGAGCGCAAATAATCATACCAAGTGGCGGAATTTTTAATCTTAGTGGAACCCTTACCCAATTTCTGCGACCAGCTCAGCAGCGAATCTTGAAACGCGCGGGTGCTGTGCAGCGGCTGAATGGTCGGCTGCTGAATACTCAGTTCGCCTTCCAAAGAAACGGCATCGCCCCAGTTTTCCAGGGGATGATGGTCACACGCCACATATTCGCACTGGCGCGCGGTCTCGTCATTGCGGTCACCGGTGTAGATCACCATTTCGGCCGACTTCAGGGCCTCATGAAATTTTGAACTCTGAGGCAGGGAGTAAAGCGGATTGCATCCGTGAATAATCAAAGTGGAAATTTCTTTGCCGCTCAAAGCGGCGCTCAGCTCTTCAATGCCTTTATTGGACATTTGGTAGTTGCTCGCGGCGGCGGGCAGCACGGTCTTGCCGTCATTTTCCAAAACCGCATTCAAAAAGTTAGCGGCGATATGCAGCGCCACGGCGTTTTCGGTCTCAGCTTGTGGTCCGCCGGCGAACACCAGCGACTGGCCGCGGTTTTTCATTAATTCTTCCGCCACTTCGGCGACATTGTGGCCAAGGTCCGAGCGGTTTTTGGTAAACGCCGACAAGGCCCGGGTCACATTCTCATCACCTGAGTAGCGCGAAGCTTTTTTCACCACGATAATCTCGTGGAGCAAAGCCATGATCACATCTAAACTCTGCGACGGTTTAATTCTAAAGCGCTGGTCGGCATTGGTGCCGGTCAGGGAATAATTCGATTCAAACACAACAAGCTTTGCCATGTTGCCGGTGGCTTTGCGGGCCTTGGCAAATTGCTTCTGAAAATAAGTCGGTGTCAGCCAAGTTCCCAGGAAATCATTGTTCACCGCCACGATCATCTTGGCTTGGTCGACCCGGTAATGAGGCATGGCGCGCTGGCCGTAAGACTCCTGCTGAGCGTCCAGCAAAGAATCGTAGCCCACATCATCGTAACTAAAAATCTTAGTGGAGTTGGCCTCCGAGAAGTCTTCAATCAAGTCGCGGGTCGCGGGCGACATCTGCGCGCCAAGCAGCATCGCCACTTTGCCCTTTTTCAGCTGCTCAACCACAGCCGTGTCGAGGTCTTCCCACGATACATTCACGGTCTCGCGATTGGTGCGGGCTTTATTTTGCAAATTGCGTTTGGGGCCGGAAAAACGGTCGGGATCGTAGAGTTTTAAAATATGCGCGTGAGCGCGGGCCGACATTCCGCCCCCAGTGCCTGAGTAATCCGGGTTACCTTCAATTTTAATCGGGCGACCATCACGGGTGGTGACCAAAATTCCAAAACTCTCCACGCCATCGACATAAGACGACGCATAAATGTTCGGAATGCCGTGAATGATATCCACCGGTTTTTTGGCGTAAGGAATAATTTTTTGCACAGGCCGCCGTACGCAGCCGAAAGTGGTCAAGGCCAACGAGGCGCCCATAATTTTTAAAAATTCCCGGCGGGCCCATCCGCCCGGCTCATCTTCGGACTGCAACGGCGAGGACAGAAATTCGGTTTCCGCCATTTTCGCAAATTCAGGATCCTGGCGCCACTGCTCCAGGCTCATCCAATATTTTGTCGAAGTACTCGGTGTTTCCATCTCTGTCCGTCCTAATAATGGCAAGTGGTGCAGTTGGTGGGCGCGCGATTCTCTGGCTGCCGATGGCAATTCACGCACCAGCCCATCGACAAACTGGACACTTGCTTCACTTTTTCCATGTCCTTCACATCGCCGTGGCAAACGGTGCAGTCTTTGCCGGCCTTGATATGGGGAGCATGATTGAATTTCACATGATCAGGTAAAAGGTGAACCTTCTTCCAATGAATAGGAGTGTTGTTCTCGTAAGCTTCAACTAATTTCGCAATTTCAGGGCTGTCTTTACCTTCGAATTGTCGAACCATAATATGACAATTCATACATACATTGAGAGGCGGCACCGAAGCGTGGCGCGAAGTTT
>JANMVK010000222.1:0-5233 GCA_031392725.1 Pseudobdellovibrionaceae bacterium | reverse complement strand
CTCTTCATCCGAGGGGATAATCACCTTTTTGAAGAGCGGAAAACCAAGCTCCGGGTTCTCCTTAAAAGCATACTTGATGATACGGTCTTCGAGAGAGTGAAATGTGATGATGATTAATCGTCCTTTTTCACTCAGAGCCCGCATTAGGTCGGGCAGCGCGGTTTTCAATCCATCGAGCTCATTATTCACGGCCATCCTTAGGGCCAGAAAGTAAGTCGTCGCCGGATGAAAGCCTTTGCGCTTCCAGCCTTCAACTCTCTCAATTAAACCCGACAGTTGCAGGGTTGTGGTGAACGGCGTTGTTTGGCGGTCCTGGACGATAGCCCTGAGCACGCGGTGGGGACGGCGGATCTCGCCATACACTTGAAACAGCCCGAGCAACTCGACTTCCGACCAGGTGTTGATCACATCGGCGGCGCTCGTCGTCTGCTGGCGGTTCATGCGCATGTCGAGCGGGCCGTCGTGATAAAAACTGAAGCCGCGCTCGGCTTCATCGAGCTGAGGAGAACTCACGCCAAGGTCGGCGAGAATCACATCGTAACCTCCCGCCGGTTTCGGCAGCGAAGTGATGGTGTCGTGAAAGCTGCCGTGGGCAAGGCACAGACGGCCTTGCTCCACATACTTGGACAAATTTTGCAGCCCGTAAGTGATGGCGTCTTTGTCTTTATCCATGGCAACCACGAACGGCTTGCTTGGCAGATCTAAAAACCCTTGCGTGTGTCCCCCACGGCCGAAGGTGACGTCCAAGATTCCCTTAGGGGAGATTTCTTGCGCAAAATTGACGATCTCATTGAGGAGGACAGGCTTGTGCATACAAATTCAGTAGCACGGTTTTTCCTTTAGGTTTAGCCTGAAGTAGCATGATGATTGAATGCCCGCGCTGCGGGTTCGCGCAACCGAAGGACCAATTCTGCGCCAGTTGCGGTCTGGACATTGACGCCTATGTGGCCAAACCCAAGCCGGTGCTCGTGCGCCTGGTGCAAAATCCCAATTTACATTTGACCTTGATCGGAATTCTGATCGTTTTGGTTATTGGATATATATTTTATTCGCAGCGTGAATTGGTTTCGCGGCAGATGGGCAATTTGCTGGATTTGCCGGTGTCCTCGCGCGACGCGGGCGATGCCGATGATCCGCGCAATAACCGGCCCGCGGCCCGGGCGGCTCCCCGGCCTCAGCCCGCGGCTTCCACTGCGGCCGCTGAGCAGCCCACCGCAAATACGGCTGCGACGGGATCCTTAGCGGGCCAGGCGGGTGATCCGGGCGAGGGAGCGGGAGCGAAAGGTGCAGACCCTTCGGCGATCAAATTGACCGCAACTAATAAATTGGAAGTGACTCACTGGGAAGTCCCGCGTGAAGCCATGTCCAACCTAATCGCGCTTGCTGAAAAATTAGGCGAAAGTAATGCGGGCCGGGCTTACTTGTATCCCTCGGGTTCGAAGATTGCGGAGCAGATTCAGAGCGTGGGGCAACGATTGGCTTTGGGCCGCAACGTCAGCGTAAAGGCCGGCGGGCAAATGACTCAGGAAACCCCACCGACGACGACCGAGGCGTTTCAGTATGGTTTGTTTATTCAGCTGACTAAAGTGGACGGGAAAGATTTGGGATTGAAGTGGGAATCGCAGCTGGTTTTGCCGCAACCGGAAACCGCGGCGGAGGCGGCTTCGGGTACGCCGACTGTGCGCTCGACTGTGGAGACGGCGCTAAATGGTTCTGCGACGATAACGTCGGCGGGTTTATTAGTAATTGTAATGGAGCCCACCAACCGCTCCCCGCGCGAGGAATTTTTGACCCGCGCGGGTGAAGGGCCTTGGTCAGTTTTTGCTTCTCCGGAATTTCGGAGTGGGCAGACTGAATGGGTGATTACGGTGCAGATTAAGTAGCTCCCAATCTTAATAAATTCCAAATATTTTCTCCGCATTCCGGACTGCTAAGATAAATATATTTTATTGTTTTCTCCTATCAAAATGCTAAAACATTTTTGGCATTTAGGAGGGGAAATGACCAATCAAGAAATTGAGAATACAATGGACCAGATGGCGCGCGATGAGCGCAAGATTGTCAGTGAATTTCTACGGATGATGAATCTGGCCGAGCAGAGAAAGTTACACCTAATGCGAGGCTACTCAAGTATTTTTGATTGGTTGACCAAAAGGTTCGGCTACTCCGAAGCGGCGGCCATGCGCCGGATTCAGGCGGCCCGGCTGTTACGGTCTGTGCCCGATGTGGGTGCAAAAATAGAGAGCGGCCAAGTGAACTTATCAACATTATCCAAGGCCCAGTCCATAATTAGAACACAGGAAAAATTGCTGGGTAAAAAGATAGCGGATGTCGCCAAGGTTGAAGCGGTAGAGAAAATTCAAAATCAATCGGCGGCGGTGGCTGAGCAGACATTGTTGAACCTTTTTCCCGAGGCGGCGCCCGAGTTAAAAAAACAACGGGTCACACAGTTGGCCGATGGCATACGTGTGCATGCGGATTTGCCGTCTGAAACTCAAAAAGATTTGCAAAGAATTAAGGATCTTCTGTCGCATGCCTTACCCAACGCGGATTTTGCAGCTGTGATTTCTCATTTGGCGAGAGAGTTTCTGAAGCGGAATGACCCCTTGCTTAAACCTAAGCCTCAAATGCCATCAAAGGAGGTCACTTCCGCAGCGGCTAAACAGTGCGTCACCAAAAAGGCGGTTGCGCGGCCGGTTCATCGAGCGACAATTCAGCACGCTCAGGCGCGGTGCCAATATAAAGATCCGGTTTCGGGCAAAATATGTGGCAGCACTTATCTGGTTCAGGTTGATCATATTATTCCGCGCGCAGCAGGTGGCGATAATTCACCGGAAAATCTCAGATGCCTGTGCCGTTCCCACAATTTATTGATGGCCGAAAGCCTTCTGGGAAAGTCTCGGGCCAATTCATGGAGAGGGAGAAAATCAGAATCAAGATGAAAGAGACTTGCCACACTTGCGACATGGCAAATGAGGCATCCCGGATGCCGTTAACCGTATTCGGGATACTGATCATCCCGAATCCTGAATACGGTTAACCGCACCCAGGACACTGGAATTAATTATTTATAAAGACTTCACGAAAGTTAAAACCTCATCCGCATGACCGGGAACCTTAACTCCCCTCCACTCCTTAACCAATTTTCCGTCGGAGTCGACCACAAACGTTGAGCGTTCAATTCCGCGCACTTGTTTGCCGTACATGTTTTTCATTTTGATCACGCCGAAAATTTTCGATGCTTGCTCGTCTTCGTCGCTGAGCAAATCAAAAGAATAGCTTTCGCACTCCTTGAATTTTTCGTGGGACTTAATGGTGTCTCGCGAAATTCCAAACACTTCGGTGTTGGTGGCTTTGAATTCGTCATGCAGGCGGGTGAAGTCGTGGCCTTCAATGGTGCAGCCCGGTGTCGCATCTTTCGGGTAAAAATAAAGTACGATTCGTTTGCCGAGCAAATCCGCCAGGCGAACGGTCCTGCCTCCGGTGGCTTGTAAGGTCAAGTCCGGAAGTTCCGCGCCGACGATTACGGCGGGTTTGCTCAAGGGCGCTGTTTTGACTGCCGCGGGAGCCTTGCCTGCGGTCGCCGTTTTTTTCGCCGCCGGCTTCGTCATGCGCGCCGCGGTTTTCATCACGGCTTTCTTTGACGATTTTTTCGCGGACTTTTTAGTCACTGATTTTTTTACCGATTTTGTCTTTTTGTTCACTTTAGATTTCTTTTTTGTAGCCATATTTTCCTCCTAGAAAATCGCTTAAATTTTTAGCAGTTTTTAGTGCTTCCCTCAACCGAGGTTTCAGTACTACCGTTTAGGTTCTCCACCTTACAGCCTTCCAAGGAGTTCAACAATGAATGAGGTGTTCACTCGTCCGCAACCTGAAACCGGTTGGATTGAAGTCATCGCGGGTTGCATGTTCAGCGGTAAAACCGAGGAATTAATCCGCCGCATGCGCAGGGCCAAAATCGCCAAGCTGCCCGTGCAGACCTTTAAGCCCCGCATTGATGCCCGCTATTCCAAGGAAGAAGTGTCGTCGCATGATCAAACCCGCCTCATCGCGCAGCCCGTGATCGATGTGGAGGAGATTTTGACTCTGGTGGAGCCAAATACCCAGGTGGTGGGGATTGATGAGGGGCAGTTTCTAGGCGATGAATTGCCCACGGTTGCCAGTATCTTAGCCGAGCAGGGCCGCCGCGTAATTATCGCCGGTCTCGACACAGACTGGCGCGGACGCCCTTTTGGCCCGATGCCCCATTTAATGGCCATTGCCGAGGTTGTGCACAAACAACACGCTATTTGCGTGGTGTGCGGCGGACCCGCGACTCGCACCCAGCGCCTGATTTCCTCACAAGAGGACATCGTAGTGGGCGCCGGCGACGCCTATGAAGCCCGCTGCCGTAAGCATTTTGACCCTGAATTGAGTGCAAGGCTCTTGACTGTAAAAACCAGTCCATTACCTTTGTCTGAACTTTAGGAGCTGTCCGTGATGGAACATATGCGCCTCTCGCCCTTTATTTCCGAAGAAAAAATTCAGGAACGCGTGCGTAAAATGGGCATCGATATCACCGATAAATTTCGCGGGAAAGATCTGGTGATGGTCGGTGTTTTAAAAGGTTCCTTTATGTTCTACGCCGATTTAGTGCGCGCGGTGGACACCGATCTCAGCTGCGATTTTTGCGGAGTGAGTTCGTACAACGACGGCATGATTTCGGCCGGCGAAGTGCGGGTGACTTTGGATTTAAGCCGTTCGATCCGCGACCGCAATGTGGTGATCGTCGAAGACATCGTCGACACCGGTTTGACGATGAATTTTTTAAAACGCCATATGATGAGCCATAAACCGAAATCCATTATGACCGCCGCTTTATTGCTTAAGCCGGATGCATTGAAAGAAAAATGCGAAGTGGATTTAGTAGGGTTTAAAATTCCCAATGATTTTGTGGTTGGGTACGGATTGGATTATCAGGGTTATTACCGCAATCTGCCGTATATCGCTCAAGTTGCTAATATTAATTAATTTGTGATGAAGGCGCTGTGGTTTGTTTTCTTTAACTTCGGCCCTTTAATTGCCTTTATCTCCGTCAACAATCTAATTGGACTCAAAGCCGGGATCGCCGCGTCCTTGACTGTTGTTGTGTCGCTGGCCTTGCGGCTTGTGCTCCGGCGTGAGAAGCCGACGTTGTTTTTCATTTTTAGCACCTCGGTCAGCGTTTTATTTGGCTCTCTGGATTTAATTGTGG
>JANMVK010000192.1:0-2897 GCA_031392725.1 Pseudobdellovibrionaceae bacterium | reverse complement strand
CTAAATCCCGCGGTTGTCCGCGGAAGTGCAGAGTGAAGGTGGAGAGCGGTTTTTTTATTTTCGGCTCGGCGTTTTCGAAGCCGCGGGAGAGTTTTTTGACGGCCGGCTCGGGTGCGGGGGCTGCCGCTTTTACGATCAGTGCGCGCGACTCGCTCCAGAGCGCCTGTTGTTGCGCCGAATCCTCGAGCCGCACCCGCCAGTTAAAAGTTCCCACGGGAACATTGCCGGCTTTGTATTGGCAGGTTTGAAGCACTTGCTCTTTGGCCACAGTGGTGTAGTCGGGAGAAGCGCTGATTTGAATCCGGTAGAATCTTCCTCCTGGTTTGCACTTCCAGGTGAAATCCACATCGGCGTAGGCGTCGTGGTTTTTGACATCAATCACATGCTGAGGATTTGGACCCACCAGTTCGACGGGTTTTAGGTGGGAGATGGTGAAGCGGTAGGGCCCAGCAGTGGCTCCCGATCCTTGCTTAGGCTCAAGCCGCCAATAATATTTTCCCTCTGGCAGCACGGTCTCGGGCCGGAACGAATTTCCGCTGACCATTTCATGGATCACAATTTTTTTAAAGCGCGGATCCATGGCGATTTGAATTTCATAGTCTTTGGCGTTGAGCGCGCGTGTCCATGACAGCGTCGGAATTCGGCTTGGATCCAGCCACAACACTTCTTGATCTTTGGGTTCGAGCAGCACCAGCGCGGGCGGCGGGGAAGCTTCTTTTACCGGAGATTGCGCCACTGGGGCCGGTGGTGGAACTAAGGCGGGATTGACGATGGGCTGAGGCATGGGCGTCGGGGAGTTGGAAATATTTTTTAACGCGAGCCAAGTGCCGATGCCGGCGATCACCACGCCCAGGGTTGCGAGATAAGTCATGTACTCGAGATTTTTTTGCTTCTGCTTGCGTCGTGATTTCCGGCGTTCGGGACTGGGGCGAAGCCCGGTGGCCATGGGACTGTTGCGCAACGAGGTGAAGGAGAAGTCGTTGGTCACATCTTTGCGTTTGAGCTCAGTGATGGCAGCGACTTTCTTGACCACGCTGTCGTACACTTCGGGTGGCACCGGCGGGCGGCTCTGACGAAAGCGTTTTAATTCTTCCATCACCTCGGTGGTTTTCTGATACCGGTCTTTCATGTTGTGCGCGCACATTTTGCTGATGATGTTGCGCATGCCTTGGGGAATCCGCGATTGATCCTCGCGGGTCCACGGCACTTCGGTGGTGTTGGGATAATCGAGCATCACCCGCGTCAGCGCACGGCCGATGATGAGTTCATAGAAGATCGCGCCGAGGCTCCACAGGTCCGAGCACACCGACGCGGGATCGCCGATTTTCACTTCGGGCGCCATGTAGGGCAGAGTGCCGGCGATGACGCCGACGCTGGTGCCCTCGGCGTGGCCAGGCAGCATTTGCTTGGCGATGCCAAAATCCAAAATCTTAATTTGTCCGTCGACTCTCAGCAAAATATTATGGGGTTTAAGATCGCGGTGAATGATGTGATTGTCGTGCAAGCAGGTGAGGCCGTCGAGAATTTGCGCGAACATCGGAACGGCTTCGTCGACGCTGACGGAAACTTCCTTGAGCATTTGCTTCAGCGACATTCCGTTCACGTATTCCATCGCGATAAACTGCGCGCCACTGACACGGTCGATGTCGTAAATGGTGACGATGTTGGGATGGTTCACTTGCGCGAGGGTGCGCGCTTCCTGTAAAAAGCGGCGGAACAAATCTTCGTAATCGTGTTCATCGGGTTGTAAGGGAGCGATAATTTTTAAGGCGACACGGCGGTGGAGCTTCGCTTCGTACGCTTCATACACCTCTCCCATTCCGCCACGGCCAATGAGGCGGATAAGAGTGTATTCTCCGAGGGTTGTACCGTTCGGTAGGGTCTGCATTCATTTATTTTTCGGCATTATATATGACAGGCTGAACCGACTTTGGTCCTAGCGCGCAGCATACTAGACGTGAGTCGAGCCTGGGTTTTTTTTCAATTCACGCTGTGTACTGCGGATAGTTTGGCTCTCATCTGAATTAGAAAATTAACACAGTCAATTTGCCGCATAATGGCCTAAGGTTTTTTTCACGAGGAGGATTTAAGGGTGAATAGAGTAAGTAAAGCAGTTTTATTTTTAATCGGATTTTCATTGAGCGTTTTCGGTTTTTTAGCCGTCGCAGAACCGCTCACTAAAGATTCGGTGCAGGGAAAGTACACACTCAATTGTCACGACGTCACCATGGGCGCGAAGGTGCGTTTGATCGCGGGAAAAGCGTTGATGGTGTTCCGCTATTCCGGAGCTCCCGCGCATTGTGTGGGCCGGTACATGTTTGACGAGAAAAATGGCGTACTCACGGTGCGTTTTAGAAAATGCGGTGAAGAGGGACGCGTGGACGCGGCCATCAATTTAAAGGCGTATACGGTCGAAAAGTTGCGAGTTCCGTCGAAAGTCAGCGTCAACGCCGTAGTTGGCAAAACCGCGGCCGACGGTCTAACATTCACAATCAAAAAGGTCCAATAGATCAGCGGGCGTAGTAGGCGAAGCCGCAAACCGCGAGCCCTATGCCCCAATTGAGCCACGCGCCTTCGACAAACAATGGATAGACCATTAAAATCAGCCCGGAAAAAACCCAGGAATAGTTCATCTGTTTTTTTCCGTGGCGAAAAAGATAAAATCCAATCACACCGAAAACAAAGCCGGCCATCAAGGTTGAAAATGAGAAATTCAGTCCGATGCCGCTGAGTGCGCCCATGCTGTTGATGTCGGATTCGTCCATTCTATAAATTTAGCCGCCCTTTTGGGAAAGTCATGACCAATTTCATTTTGAGACGGGGAGCGGCGGACTTTTGACAGTGTCGGGATCCGGTCCGTGAGAGCGAATTAACCTCCTGATTGCCGGGCATATTCC
>JANMVK010000158.1:0-5464 GCA_031392725.1 Pseudobdellovibrionaceae bacterium | reverse complement strand
TTAGGCACCAGGTCGATGGCCTCTTTGCCGTTCGACGCCTCTTGCACCTGAAAAGAATATTCCGGCATTGTCACCGAAAGAACCGACGCCACTGATTTTCTCAGTTCGGCTTCATCGTCGACGATCAGAACGCTAATTGATTGAACCATAACTTGCTCCTTAAGCTTGTAACGGCAGAGTGAACCCCACTCGTGTGCCTTTGCCAATATCACTTTCTAAAAAAACTTCGCCACCATGCAATTCAACAAAATATTTCACCAGGAACAGCCCCAGGCCCGTGCCCTTGACTGTGCTTTGCTCGGCCTGGCCGCGAAAGAACTTCTCAAAGATGTGCTCGCGGTCCTGGCTGGGAATCCCCGGCCCGGAGTCGTGAACGGTGAAAATCACTTTGTCGTCCACTTCCTGGGTTTTAACTTCAATTTTGCCGTCGTTGGGCGTGTACTTAATTGCGTTTTCCACCAAGTTGAGCACAACCTCTTGAATCATTAAGCTGTCCACTTCGATGGAGAACATGGGCTCCAGGTCGACGTGCAAATCCTGGCGCTTGTCGGAGGCCAGGGCGGAAATCTGTTCCACCACCTTGCCCACCACTTCATTAAGATCAGTGGCCTCTTTGCGCAGCTGGACGGAATTGCTCTCGAGTTTCGACAATTGTAAAATGCTTTGAATGTAGCGGTGCAGTTCGACGCTCTCTTTGCGCAAATTGCCTAAACCGTCGCGCACTTCCTCGCCCACGGGGCCGGCCAGCAGACGGTCACAAATCGCCTGAATCTTGGCGATCGGTGTTTTGAGATCGTGGCTGATCAAACTGACAAAGTTATTGCGCAGTTGATCCAGCTCGAACAGCAAATGCTTCTCCTGCTGAAGGCGCCAGGTCTGATTCTCCTTCATGGAGAGCTGGTAGCCGATCAAAATAATGTAGGCGATGAGCAGCACCACCAGTGGGGAAATCGCCGGAACCCACAAATAAAACGAATCGAAAATCCACAGCGAGAAGGCCGTGGTGCCAAGGCCGAGCCACATCATAAACACAAACGCCATGGTCTGTGGGTAAGTGGTGAGAATCGCCACCGCCAGCAGCAGGACTATTAATATATACAGCGAACTTCCCCACGGGCTGATCCGCTTAATCCAGCGTTTGGTCAGGGCATTGTCGACCGCTTCACCCAAAATTTCCGCGCGGCTCAAGCGGCCCATTGGCGTTTGAAACTGATGCGCGGGCAAGGTCGAGCTGCCGATGATGACAATCTTGTGTTTAAAAAAATCCGGCGGCACCCGGCCGCGCAGAATGTCCACGGCCGAGACGGAACGGTAGCTGTTGCGCCCGCCACGAAAATTGATCAGTTTGGTTTCACCTAAAAACGCATTGCCGATGGGATTGACGTCCGCAGTGCCGGTCTCGAGAAGTTTGAGCGCCATGTGCGGAAGCGGGCCGATGGGCGCGGAAAATCGGCGGAGCACGCGGTCTTCGTCTTCGCGCAATTCGGTGAGCGCCACATTGTAGCCGTAACTATTGGCCAGCAAAGGCATCACGGGCCGGCCCTCACTGTCGAGCTGACCGGCCCAAGTGACTCGCGGATCAAATAAATTTTCTAAGCGCGGCTCGGGGGCGGGAAGTTGCTGGCTGAAAAAAAATGTAACGCCGACCGACTGCGGTTTTTGAGCGAGAATTTTTCCCAAGAGGTGATCCCAGGTGGAGGCCTTCCAAAAAAAACTATCCGTGGGAACGGCGAACTCCTTGAGGGCGCGCATCCAGTTTTCGGTGGGACCGTGGATCGTGGTCCAATCCGCCTGATCCATTTGCACCAGCACGATGCCGCGGCTGGCCTCTTGTTGGCCCCGCAGTCTGAAACGCAGGTCATAATTGTCAATTTCATCGAAAAAAGGCAGGGAACTGCCCAGTGCCCAAACAAACAGCACGCGCAGCCATAATCCCCTAGCATTCCAAAGCCTTTGTAACATCACGACGCTTCGTATCAAAAATGCGTTGAAATTTCAATTGGTTCTGGCAAATAAATCAGTCATTTTAGCGCCATGCGCATTTGGACGGGTTCGAGCGGAGATTCGCAAAAGTTTCAGGGTGGGGTGGTTACAGTCGGCAAGTTCGACGGCCTTCATTTGGGCCACCAAAAGCTGCTCGAAGTGGTCCGCCAAGGCCCCAAACCGTGGGTGGTGCTCACTTTCGATCCGCTTCCTATACAAGTGCTCCAACCCGAAAAACATTATGCGCGCTTGATGCCGAAGGAAGACCTCGGCGAACAATTACCAAAAACCGGCGTCGAACTTTTGTACGTAATGAAATTTGACCAATCCCTGGCCGGAAAGTCGGCCGCGGAATTCGCCGACGGCGTGATCTGGCAGCCGTTTCAGCCGAAGGCCATCGTCGTCGGGTATGATTTTGCCTTCGGGAAAAACCGCGAAGGAAACTTGGCCTGGCTCGAGAGATGGTGCGGGGGAGAACAGCGCAAAATTCAATTACACGTGGTGAAGCCGTTTGAGCTCGACGGCCAAGCCGTGTCGAGTGGACGGGTGCGCGCGATGATTGAAGCGGGCGCGGTTGACCAGGCGGCGCGGCTTTTGGGGCGGCCGTTTTATGTGCGCGGCCTTGTGATTCGCGGAGCGGGCCGGGGCGGCTCCATCGGAGTGCCGACGCTCAATCAACAAGTGGCCAATGAAACTTTGCCCGCGCTCGGCGTTTACGCCACCCGCACCCGCTGGCGTGGACAAAGCATGAACAGCGTGACCAACGTGGGCCGGGTCCCGACATTCACCGACCAGCGTGAAATTCATGTGGAGACTCATGTTCTCAACCAGACTGTTCACGCTTACGGTGAAACCGTCGATGTCGATCTGATTCAGCGACTAAGGCCGGAAAAGAAGTTCACCTCGGCGGAGGACTTGAAGATTCAGATTAAGCAAGACATCCTGGATGCAACGCGAATCTTGGGGTGAGTGTGAAAAAGTGGACCAGCATCAGTCCAAACAATGAAGAGCACCGCTGGAACATGCTCAGCCAAAAGTTAAATTCGCTGGGCGCGGCCAATGAATATTCAGCTTGGACCGGCTCGACCTCGGACTTCGAGGACATCTCCCTGATGGATCAGTTCAACCATGTGCGCATGAGCACCAGCGTGGGACCGAAAATTCTCAAGCGTTTGAAAGTGCAATCGTCATGGGCCACTTTAGTGGGAGTGATCGACGGGATGGTCCGCCAAGAGCACGGCTGGTGGCCGCTGTGCGCGCTGTATGAAAGCTTCGGGCAAATATTAATTCGCGTCGGCCAAGACCTGGATATGCGCGGCAGTGTGCTGGTGGCGGGCGCCGGCGGAATCGCGCGCACGGCCATCGCCGCGTTTTTCAAAGCCGGTTTTAACAATGTTTTACTGACCAATTTTGACGTGAATGAGGCCGATGTTTTGATCCGCGAGATTCGGGGTAAAATGTTCGGCTTGAATATTCACTGGGTGCCAATGGAGAAGATCGTGATGCTCCCGGGGGAGAGTTCGGTGCTGGTGAATTGTACGCCGTCCATCGAGGAAAACGCTTTGCTGATTGAATTGTCGTATTTGAATTTTTTGAAACGGCCGGGTTTTTTATTTGATTCGAGCCGCTACCCCAAGACCAGTGTTCTGGTGCAGGAAGCACTCGACTCCGGTGTTAACGTGATCGACGGCATCGAAATCGCCGCGAGAGCGGATGTGTTATGGGCCAAGTGGGCCTTTGGCGTGGATCTTCCTTATGAACAGTACCACAGGGACTTCCAAGAGATGCTGAGCAAGCCCCCTCCTTAAGATTCATACCAACGTCTAGTTACCAAAAAACGGCATGAGCGGTAACCTATATTCAACCGTTTTTTTTAAGGGGTTGGGATTGGCGTCAAAGAAGGGTTTGGCCGAGCTACTCGTGTCTTCAAACATTATTGATTTGGAGCAGTTGGATCAAGCTCGCCGCGATCAACGCGCCAACGGCGGGCGGCTCACCACCGCGGTTGTGCGCTTAGGTTTTGTCAAAGACGCGCAGCTGGTGGAATTTATGGGCCTGCAGTACGGCTTGCCCACCATCGATCTCGCCGGCTTCGAAGTCGATCCCGAGGCGATAAAAAGTTTGTCGCGGCAAGTGTGCGAAAAGCACATGGTCATTCCCGTAAGCAAAGCGGGCAAGGTTCTAGTGGTGGCCTTCTCCGATCCCAGCAATATTTATGTGAAGGACGATTTAGCCTTGCTCACCCGCTGCAAAATTGAAGTGGTGGTAGCGAGCGAGACGTCGATCACGGGTGCCATTGACAAATACTACGGTGGCACTTCAAAAATTGAAAACCTGGTGTCGGAAATTGAAGAAGTGAGCGCCGACCGCGGGATGCACGGCGCGAACGTGGAAGTGGTCGATCAGGACGGCGCTCATGACGAAGGCCCCATCGTGAAGTTCGTCAATGCGATGCTGGCGGAAGCCATCAAAACCAAGACTTCGGATATTCACATTGAACCGTACGAGAAGCGCTTCCGCATCCGCTTCCGGATTGACGGCAGTCTCATGGAAAAGACGCAGCCGCCGGCCAACGCCGCCGCGGCCATCGTCAGCCGCCTTAAAATTTTGAGCCGCCTCGACATCGGCGAACGCCGCAAGCCGCAGGATGGACGCATGAAAGTGAAGATGCGCAACGGCCAGGAGATTGATTTCCGGGTCAGTTGCCTGCCCACCATCTTCGGTGAAAAAGTGGTGATGCGTTTGCTCGACAAGTCCAACTTGCAAGTGGACATGACTAAATTAGGGCTCGAGCAGGATGATTTTGAAAAGTTCCTCGAAGCCATTCACCAGCCGCAAGGAATGATCCTGATCACGGGTCCCACCGGTAGCGGAAAAACCACCACGATTTATTCCGCGCTCAATGAACTGAACAAATCCGACGTCAATGTTTCCACAGCGGAAGATCCAGTGGAGTACAACTTGGACGGAATCAACCAGGTGCAGGTGCAGCCGTCGATCGGCTTTAACTTCGCCGAAGCCCTGCGCTCGTTTCTGCGTCAGGATCCTGAAATCATCATGGTCGGTGAGATTCGTGACTTGGAAACCGCCGAAGTGGCGTTCAAAGCCGCCTCGACGGGCCACTTGGTTGTGAGCACTTTGCACACCAACGATGCGGCCTCAACCATGTCGCGCTTGGTGGAGATCGGTGTGGAGCCCTACATCGTGGCGGAAGCCACCAGCATTGTGGTCGCGCAACGTCTATTGCGTAGAAACTGTGCAAAGTGCAGCATCGATCATGTCGTTCCCGTAGAGATCCTTAGAAAAATCGGCGTGACCGAGGCGGATATCCCAACTTTTACTAAGCTGAAAAAAGGCGAAGGTTGTGAGGAATGCGGCGGGCAGGGCCTTAAGGGCCGGATGGCGATCTTCGAGCTGCTGACGATGACAGCCGGAGTGAAAGAGGCGATCTACAGAAACGCGTCGCCTATTGAAATCAAAC
>JANMVK010000154.1:0-7352 GCA_031392725.1 Pseudobdellovibrionaceae bacterium | reverse complement strand
CTTTGATTTCCACCGAGCGGGAGTCACGATAAGACCGCGGAGCGTCCGCAATCAGACTGCGGATTTGGTCACGAAGCTCTTGTTTGAGCTCAGGAGCACTGTTCAGCCAATGATCCACCGATTCACGCACCCTCAAAGTTTCCCTATTGAGGATGGCAAAGCCCGCGGCCTTGAGCGCGTTTTCCAGATCCACGCCTTTATAATACGTGGTGAGATTAATATGCCGGGCCTTCTGGACTTGGGCATAGACCTCGTTGTCCACCTCGGAAAAAGGAATGCTTTGAATCAAAATAAAGCGGCCGCCGGGTTTCAGCACGCGGTGAATTTCGCTCAGCGCTTTGGGACCGTTCAGCAACATAAATGACTGGCGGAGCGTGGCGAGGTCATAAGCCTGATCAGGAGCGGGAATCCGCTCAATTGAGCCCACCTTCACCGGAAAATACTGCGAGGCCACCCACGCCATTTCGGGCGTCAAGTCCACTCCGCGAACTTTCCAGCCCATATCCAGCAAATTGCGCCCGACGATTCCGGTGCCACAACATAAATCCACACACTGATTGTTTTCGCCCTCGGGCTGGCCGGCGGCCGACCGTTGCGCTGAGATCAAATCTTCGTCGAGCATCCAGCGCGCGGCGGTTTCATAGGTCAAAATGCGCTGAGAAAATTGATTGCGGACATTTTCGTGGTGCGCTTCAACTTCCATCACATGGGCCTCACTTGAGCGAGCAGCAGAACAAAGTTCCAATCTTCTAAAATTTCGCCGTTCTTAACTTCCACATTGTGCAGTTTACGGTAACGCTCAGGAGAATTGACCACCAAATCACAAACGGCTTGGCGGGTTTCCTTACTTAATTCCGGAGCCTGATCCATCCACAGAGTCACCGACTCGCGGACCGTGACAAAATTCTTTTTCACCACATCGAAAGACATTTTCTGCAGCTCTTCGATCAACAATTCCGTGGTGAAAAACTTTTTCATCTGCGCTTGTTTAGCCGTGTGCACGGCCTTGAGATGTTCGCTGTCCACTTCTGAAAAAGGCACCAGATGGCTGAGGATAAAGCGTCCCGAGGGTTTTAAAACCCGGCGCACTTCTTTCAGCGCGGCGGGCCCGTCATCCAATAAAAAATAAGCCTGCCGCATGGTGACCAAATCAAAGGTGCGGTCCGGATAAGGCAGGCGCGTGACATCGCCGACCCGCGCTTGAATATGTTTTTTCGCTTCATCGACCATACCGTTTGAGATATCAATCCCATGCGCATCCCAGCCGGCGGCTTTTAGCCCGCGCGAAACGGCGCCGGTTCCGCAACACAACTCCAGGGACTTACCCTTTAAGATGCCCGCCAGCTTAGCGTGAGCGGCGATGAGGTTTTTGTCCGTAACCCAGTGAACTGAGCGTTCAAAGGTTTTGGAACGGAGGTCGAATTGGTCTTTGATTTTGTCGTTGTGAGTGATTTCCATAGGTGTTAAACGATATCATCATGGCAAGCGCGGGCAACGGAAAACACAGCATTCAAATTCGTTTTAATACCGATAAGGAGCGCGTCACCGCCTCCGCTCCGGCTTGGCGCGTTTTGATTGATGGCGTCGAACATCTGGCCAAAGACGTGCGCGTGGAAGTGCCTATGTGGACATCTGAGGACCTGCTCCCCACAGGGCAAAAGAAATGGCATCTAAGCTGTGAAGGCGAAGTGTTCTGGGACGCGCCTAATGGGAACTGTACGATCCGGTAATTAGTCTCCCTCTTCCTCTGAAACATCCGCATTGAACTTGTCGCCACCAGGCCTCCCATCTTTGCCCAAGAACGTGATCACAACCTTAGTGCCGTCATTCTCATATTCAAAATCGTGATTAAATGGATCTTTTAACTGACGCTTGTCTAAATAGATTGAGGGTCCCCAATTTTTGCAAACTTCGGGGCCAGGATCGGCTGACAGGGCCTCTAGGCCGACATCTTGACTGGGAAAAGATCCGCAATCCATCATGTAGGTTCTGAGAGCGTTCTTAATATTGTTTAATTGGATGCTGGCCTGCTTAATACGCGCCTTGGTGTAGTTGTCGAAAACCCCCGGTGCGAGCACTGCGATTAGCCCGCCGATAATAGCCACCACAATCATCATCTCCATTAACGTCATACCTTTTTGATTCAGTTTCATTTAGCCACCTCCGGCTTAATCCCAATTTACTAGAGGCGGCCGCCTAATGCTTTTTAGGGCTGTCGTAAATTGTAATTTTCTGTATCATTGCAGGCTGATGACACCGCTGCTGATGATTGATGATGATCAGGTTCTCACCAATCTCCTCAAGTCCTATTTAAAGGACCATGGCTTTGAACTGTCGGTGGCTCATGTCCCCAGCGCGGGCCTTGAGTTGTTCAATAAGCTCGCCCCTAAACTGGTGATTTTAGATGTGATGATGCCCGAGGAAGATGGCTTTGCGGTGATTCAACAACTGCGGCGCTCCCGCAATGTTCCGGTCATTATGCTGACCGCCAGAGGCGAAACCGCGGATCGAATTTTAGGTTTGGAATTGGGTGCCGACGATTATCTGACGAAACCCTTTGAGCCGCGCGAACTCGTGGCCCGCATAAAGGCCATTCTTAAGAGAGCGGGTCAGCGTCCCGATGAAGTCATTGTTTCCGGCGAGATTGTTTTGGATCCGGTTCGCCGCAGTTTCAAAGTGAAAAACGAGGAGCTCGAGCTGACGACCTCCGAATATGATCTGCTCCATGCGTTTGTCACCAATCCCGGGCGGCGGTTCACGCGGGATGAGCTGCTTTCGCAGCTGCGGGGCGAGGACATCGAGGCTTTCGGCCGCTCCATCGACAATTTGGTCAGCCGTCTCCGCAAAAAACTTAATAAATACCTGGGTGAAGAGTGCATTCAAACGGTGTGGGGCACGGGCTACCGTTACGTCGAACTGCCGGCGGCCAAAAAATAATGAGATTTCCATTTCGAATTTCTCTCTACTATAAACTGTTTCTCGTTTTCGGCCTTACGTTCCTTGGCGTGATTCAAATCATGGGCGACAGCCTGACTCGGCCATTTGAGGAAGAAGACGTGAACATCATTCTTATTCAGGTCGTGGCTTGTGTGGCCTTGATTATTATCAATGCGCTTTTGGTCCGCGAACTGATCAAACCTCTTGCGGCCCTCACCAAATTCTCCCGGGAGCTAAGCGGCGGCAAGTTCAGTAGCCGGATCGGCAAGAGCACCAATGACGAAATTGGCGAGCTGGCTAAATCGATGAACTCCATGGCCGAACGGATTCAGCAACAAATGGAATCTCTCAAGCACATGGCGGTTGGCGTGAGTCATGAAATCCGCTCTCCACTGGCGCGCATGCGTATGGCCGTGGAAATGCTGCCGAATCACGAGTCTAAGAATATATTGTCGGAACAAATTCACGAATTGGATTCGATTACCGGTGTTATTTTAGAGAGGGAAGCGCTTAATTCAGGGCTGTCTGAGTTGAAACTGCAGCCGGTGGAGCTGGGTGCTTTGCTGGATGAGCTGGCGGAATACTATATTAAGTCGAACCGGCCGGTGGTGGTAAAAAAGCAGGCTGTAACGATTAAGGCAGATCGACGGCGCCTTGAAATGTGCCTCAAAAACCTTTTGGATAATAGTTTTCAGCATGGCGGCGGCGGACGGCCCGTAGAAATTGAATGCGCGGCCAGGGACCAAGGCGTTGAAATTAAAATTACTGACTTTGGCAAAGGCCCCATGAAGGCCGCAAAATCATCGGGCTTTGGCTTGGGTATATTGCTCTCGGAATCGATTGCCAAAGCCCACCGTGGCTCGTTAAACATCGCCCATCTCCCTGATCAGGGAACGTGCGCCACAATTATTATTCCGGATTGTTATTGAATGTTGATGAGTGCGGAACCGTTGATCTGCACGGCGCCGCCAACGCCCGTTCCGCCCCACACGATAAATTTCGTTCCAGTCCAAACCGCGCCGGCGCAGCGGCGGGCAACCGGAGCATTCAGAGTCGGCATCGAAGCCCAAGTGTTGGTCGCCGGATCATAGATCGCGCCGTCGCCGTAAATGTTCGCGCCCATATTTCCCCCGAAGAACAACGCCTTCGTTCCGGTGTAGGCCACCGCCATCTGCGCGCGCGGACTGAGCGGACTCGCGGTTGCGAGCGTCGTCCATGTTTCGTTAGTCGCGTCCAAAATATCGAAGTCCGTCGGATATTGCGCGAGAGTGGGCGAGTTGATGTCCGTGCTTAACACTCCACCGAAGTGGTAGATCAGATTTCCCCGCACAAATGCCGAATGCACATTGCGCATTTTAGGTCCCGCTAGACCTGCGGCCCATTGCGCATTGGCCACAGTGTACTTATATAAATCTTGATAAAGAACGGGAACTCCGGCGCCGACAGTCGCGGCTCCGGCGTAAGAATAGATTTGTCCGTTATAGAGCGCTTGCGTGTGGCCCCAGCGCGGGAAACCGCCTCGCAAAGTGGTGGCCGCCCACGCTCCAGTAGTAGGATTATATTTGTAGGATTCGGCATAATAAAGATTCGGTCCGATTCCGCCGCCGGAAATCATGACTTGGGTTCCGTCCCACACGGGAGCCGCATGCCAGCGGCCCGCCGGCGCGCCCGTGGACCCGAGAGTCGTCCATGAATCAGTTGCGGGATTGTAGGCGTGAGCGCCCATTGCACTTTGATCGGGACGCCCACCGAGAACCAGCATTTGCGTTCCGGTCCACACCACCATCGGGCAAGTCGCAACAGTTGGCGCGCCGACGGTGCTTATGGCTTGCCACTGCGGCACAGGTGCTGGCATTGGACTCGGCCCTGGACCCGGTCCTGGTCCCGGCCCCGGTCCGGGTGAAGGCGACGGATTGGGATTTGTGGAGCTGGAATTTAAAGTGGAGGGCGGCGTTTCATAACCGGAACAGTTTTGGAATGCCAGCAGTACGAGTGCGACGGATCCAATTAGAAAAAGTGATTTAGTCCCGATATAAAGCCCCCCCAAAACTATGATCAGTTTAGCAGGTCTGATTGGGTACGAAATCCACTTTTTTCGCACTAAATTGAGACGGCTCCCCTGTAGTACTAAAGTCTAGGCTGGACCGCTCCGATGGATACTAAGTTGACCGTAATTTCACGAGGAGCAATTTCGATGTCCCAATATGACACACACTCACTGCACGACTTCTTATTCCATACACCGGAGTCAGGCCTGAGAAAAATGCTGATCGACCGCAAAAGGATGACCGATGTTCACGCCAACCTGTTATTCAAGGTGGTGAAAGGTTCCACTCCTGATCAGTTCGGAGAGCACTTCGACAAGAAGACCTTCCCCAAAATGCGCCTGAGTCCCAATGAGGATAAACTCAAAGAGAAATTCTGGGACGATGTGGTGTCTGTGTTGCTTGAGCGTGGAATTCTGCAGCCCGCTGGCGGCGCCCAAAAGCAGGCCGCTTAGATGAACGTGCGCAAAATCATATTCATGGCCTTTGTATTTGTGCTTTTAGCCGCAAGATAGTTATCATGCGGCTATGCGCCTCTCCTTTGTCATCGGCACCGCGGCCGAGCTGATCAAGATTTACCCTCTCATTGTGGAAGCCATGGAACGGAAGTTTCCGTGGTCCGTGGTCTCCACCGGGCAGGCGCCGGTCAGTTTGCTCAAGCAGTATGAAGATTTCAAACTCGACACCGGCCAGTTGATCCATGCTTCAAAGGCCATCGCGGATTTGTCCACTCCCTTTCAAGGTTTTAAATGGTTTGTCGGCGCTTGGTTTGCGCGGCCGGAAAAATTTGTTCCCGCGGAAACCAATGTGATCATTGTTCATGGCGACACTTTGTCCACCGTCGCGGGCGCACGCTGGGGCCGGCGCATGAAAATTCCGGTGGTGCACGTCGAGGCCGGCCTGCGGTCAGGCAAATTATTTTCGCCGTTCCCTGAGGAAATCAGCCGGAGGATTGTTTCACGCCGGGCTTCCATTCATATGGCACCCGATGATCTCGCCGCCGAGAATTTGCGCCGCATGGGTTATGATCAGGGCGTGTTCTCCACCGGCGGAAATACTTTAGCCGACACCGTACGCTTAACTCTGCAAAAATATCCCCTGAGCGGGAAACAAGATCCTTATGTGGTGGCCAATCTGCACCGCTTCGAAAATCTGCACAGCGGCCGGCGCTGGCATTTTTTGCTGGAGACTCTGGCTAAAATTTCCAAAAAGCGGAAAATTTATTTTGTGATGCATCCGCAGACCCGGCACAAACTGGAAAAGGACATTCCGTTAACACAGAAATTAGTGAAGGCCGGAATCGCTTTGGAGCCGCGCATGCCGTTCACCAAATTTATTCAATTGGTGGCCCAGGCGGAGTTTGTGGTGTCCGATGGCGGCAGCAACCAGGAGGAATGTTATTATCTAGGTGTTCCCTGCCTGATTATGCGCGACACTACGGAGCGCGCGGAAGGATTACACTCCAACTGCGTACTGGCGAAATTCCAATCGGATTTGGTTGATGATTTTATTTCAGATCCCAATCGCTGGCGCCGCCCGCCGGCCACTCCCAGTTGGAGTCCAAGCGGATTGGTGATGGACACTCTGGTGCGGACATTGATGCCCTCGCGGAATGAGCAATTGGCTCCCCCCACCCCTTAAATCGCGGCCCGCCCAATGGAGTCGTTGTCCAGCCCGTCCCGCGCGTGCAGCGAGTCGCGGCTGCCGATATGGAAATGGTAGTGATCCTTTAAGCCCATGGCCTTGAACTTCACCGGAATGTCGTGCTGGTGAATTACGGTGCTGACCGCGGCGTCCAGCCCGCCCTTGCCGATAAATCCTTCTTCGAGTGAAATCACTTTCGTGTAACCCTTTAACGCCTGAACAAACTGCGCTTCGTTAAAGCCCTTCACTTTGATCATGTCGATCAAACCCACACCCTGTTCGCGGGCTTCCATTTGTTTGACCACTTCAACCGCTTTTTGAGTCATAAAACCGGTGGAGACGATGCACGTGCCTTTGCCTTTTTTCAGCTCGATAAACCCGCGATCGAGATCAGCCATCGAAACGGCCTGATGAACGGCGGCGACTGGCTTGGCGTCAAAGCGTAAATATTTGGCGCCCACATGAGTGGCCGTGTAGCGGAACAAACTGCCCGCGGTCACGTAATCCGAGGGCGAGATGATTTCAAAATTGGGAAGGGTGCGCATTATGGAAATGTCTTCCAGACAATGGTGCGTGGGGCCCGAAACTTCGTAGGAAAAACCGGCGCCCACTCCCACCAAATTCACGTTCATCGGCCGCAGCTGCGAGAGAATCGCAAGGTTAACGCGGATTTGTTCATAACAGCGCATGGTAATAAACGGCGCGATGGCATAAGCATAAACCGTG
>JANMVK010000133.1:0-1875 GCA_031392725.1 Pseudobdellovibrionaceae bacterium | reverse complement strand
TCCGCAAACTTGAAACTACATATAGGAGTAAGAAGATCGTACTCAGGCCTAAAAATAAATCCGAATAGGACGTCCAAAAGCTGTCCGAAGAATGAGCGTGCTTATTCTTGTGATAGTCAAAAGACATAGCCCCCCCAGTCCTTCCCCACGCAGTACCTATCGACGCATTGTGTTAGGACTAAAATGTTGGAAAAAGGGTCAGGAACTTAGACAGAGCCGCTGTATCAGCCTGAGAACCTCCAAAATGCGTCTAAAATGTAGACGCATCGTATAATCTTTCCTATTGGGAATTTCGACTGACTGCGGTATATGCCCTACCACAATAAACAGGAGGCCCCTTTTTTATGAAGATGACGACCTATCTCGGTATTTTAGCGCTTGGAATTTTACTGGCGACTTTGGCGCACGCCGATCAGCCAGGACCCTATCCGTACCCACAACAAGAGCCACAGTATTATCCGCAACAAGGTTGCGTTCGGTGCGCTCCGCTTCCGCAGCCCATCGACCAGTCGATTTTCTGTCCGCCCAACGCCAGGAACATTGCCCCCCCCGTGCTTCCGTATCCGGGTCCGCAAGTTCGCATGGTTCCCGCACCCCGTGGTTTCGGCGGAGCTTGTTCCCTGCGTCCCGCCGGCCGTGGATTTTATGAAATCGTGTTGAACGGCGTGCAGCCGCTTTACTCCGGTTACGGCCCTAACGTTCAAGCCGTTTTAATGCACTATCAACGAATTGGCGTTTGCCGCCAGATTTTTTAATTCTTTAAGGAGAATGTAATGAAACAAGTTTTAGCATTCGTATCGCTCAGCATCTTGGCACTTTCCTTCGCATCAGCGAACGCGAATGGCCGCCGCGGAAATCATTGGCAGGGCCAAGGTGGTCAGTGGCACGGACAAGGTCCAAGACACGGGGGCAACCAGTATAACTGGGACAACCATTATCACCGGCGCTATTACCCACAGCGTCCTCCGGCTTATCCCGTGTATCCACGGCCGCCGATTTATCCCGCGCCGATTCCGCTTCCGCCTCCGATTGAACAGCAAATTATTATCGGCGAGCCCTACCCGCAACAAGGTTGCCAGCAGGATATTCCCTGTCAGCAAGAAATTCCCTGTTACGAGCAGTCGTACGAGTGTCAACCGCCCATCGTCCAGACGATTCCCGAACAGTCTTATTATTGTCCGTCCGCATTCTGCCAGCAGGCTCCGCCTGTACTGCCGTATCCCGGCTTGAATGTTCACCCGGTTCCGTTGCCTGGCAATTTCGGCATTCAGGCGTTTTGCCAGATTCGCCAAACCGGACGCGGGATCGCTGAGATCATTCAGAACAATCAGTTTCTGCTCTATCGCGGATCAATCCCGAACGTGCACGCGATGTTGAATTACTATCGCCGCACCAACGTTTGCCGCTAATTTTTAAAAGTTAAGTTGTTAAGCCCGCGGATATCACCGCGGGTTCTTGCGCGGATTTGCGCTGAGACTTGAGCTGCTTGGCCGCCATGGCGTATCCCCCGCCGGCCGCATCGACAAAGTGAATATGCTGATGGGGGCCCTGCACAAAACAAGTTAACAGAGCGGCGGGATCGCTGTGGTGCCCATAAAATATTTCACCGCTCTTATAACGCCTCTCCAGAGCCGCAATCAGCTGTTCGCGCTCACCGGTCGTCACATCAATGATCATCCGCAGGCTTTCATCGAATTTTAGGTAATCCGTGTTTTCGGTCAGCTCGCGCAGATATTCGAACGGCTGCTCCGTATTTTTCTTTTTCCCCCGAAAAGTCATCATGATCGAGATGCCCAGGGTCCACACTAGAGTTTTGAGCAGGTACTTCCAGCGCCCGAGACCGGCTTTATATTTCATTCTCGCTTCTTGCAGAAG
>JANMVK010000072.1:0-1433 GCA_031392725.1 Pseudobdellovibrionaceae bacterium | reverse complement strand
GGCGGTGCGGGAAGTCTACCGCATTAACAATGCCTTCAGTGTTACGCCCCCCGTGTTTACCACCGACCGGCACGGCCGTCCAATTTTCGCCTATATGAATGATGCGGGCGAGGTCCGCGTCCATTCGCTCGGCTCCCCACTTCCCATTTGGATTTTTCCACAGACCACAGTCACGATTCCCGGCGAAGTCGAATTTGCCCACTTGGCCTGGCACACCAACTCGGCGGGCACACCGGTGCTATTTGTCTATTGGATTCCTCTGCACCGGAAACCCTTCAGCCGGGCGACATTGTTCCGCAGTGTGGCGCGTTTTCGCGACCTCTCCGGTGTGGTCAGCGAAATGCGCCTGCCACATGGCGGGTTTTTTGAATCCGTGCACAGCCTCGGATTCGGTGAGGAGTTCGTGCAATGGACGCCCTTGGCGGGCGGCCCGGCCCACCTGATTGATTTAAATTCACCAATGCGCGTGCTCGATGTGCACGACGGTCTGTCGCGCAACAATTTTGTGCGGTCGCCCCGGGACTCCACGCTGATGGTGCGGATCCATGAGGGCCATGTCGAGGTGCTGCAACATCATCAAGGCGAGTGGCACTCCTTGTGGCGGGAGCCTTGTGCGCAACCCTGTGAAGAAGCCACGCTGTTCAAGACCTCCAACGGCGAAATCTGGGTGGCGCATTATCAGCAGGGTCGCCACTTGGTGCTGCAGAATATCCTCCGGCCCATCACCCGGCACGTGCGGGAGTTCGCCGGCAACATCGGTGAAACGCCGCGGTTTTTTGAAGCCGATGGCCGTTTATTTTTGTTCGTGGAATTAGCGAGCCGGCGCAATTGGACGCAAGGCAAACTCATCGCCGTGGATGTGCGCGACAGCAATGCCCCCTCCCGCACGCTGACCGCGGCTTCGGTGTTTTATCTGGGTGCCTCGGAGGCCTTTTCTTCCCGTCATCGGGAGAATCAATATTTAGGACTGGTGACCACTTCCGGTTTAGAGATCTTCAATGTGGGGACGCCGCAAGGGGCCCTCAGATTGGGGCGCCTGAATTTGGAAGGAACTGAGAAAGTCGGATGGCTGACCGGCAGTTCAAATCCCCCCTACTTCGCCCATGCCGGGCACAAGCCCGAGCCGGACATTGTGGTGTTCCAGCTGTTCAATCCTTTCTGAGCATATATAAGGAGATAAACAGGGTTGATTTGGGCGGGACGAATTTCGCCAAGCCCCTCATCGTTTCCATCTATTTTAGCAAGATATTGAATTTACACAGTTTTTAGTGATTATTGTCTATCCTAACAGGGGGTCCGCGAGGGCGAAAGTGCCGTTTTGCGGCCCCACCTTCACCAAAGTACCCCTATATTTCTTACAAAGCTGGCACGGGGTTTGGATTATACCCAGTGTGTGAGCCGCTTATGGCTCAGAGAAACTATTAACTAATTTA
>JANMVK010000017.1:0-6341 GCA_031392725.1 Pseudobdellovibrionaceae bacterium | reverse complement strand
GTGGCCAATATGGCCGGCCTCAATCCCAATACTAGGTACATGATGCATGTGCACGATCGTCCCTGTCACGTGGCTGCGGGCGGCGGGCATTACAAACACGACTACTCAATCGCAGCTGCGATCGAGAGCAATGAAGTTTGGTTGACGTTGAACACCGACGCTGTGGGCGGCGGTAGCGCTGTGACTTTGTCGAAAAACATTCTACGGCCTGAGGCTTATTCCGTTGTTCTGCACGAACCGGATGCTCCAACCAACACACGCCTGGCGTGCGCTGATCTCTATCAGTGACGCGCTGATACGCAGAAAGGTGACGGACACCTTTTAGATGTTCCTTCTGTAACGGCCGCCCACTTCGTATAGGGCGGTTGTCATCTGACCTAAGCTACAACTTCTTGCCGCGATCATGAGGGCTGCGAATATATTTTCTCCGGCTACGGCCGCGCGCTTGAGATCGGTTAAGGCTTTCTCCGTTTGGCTCGCATGGGTTTTTTGATATTTAGTTACGTTATCCAGCTGCTGCTTTTTTTCCGCGGCTGTGGCGCGCGCCATTTCGATTTTTGGCGGAATGTAGCCTTCCTTGGTGGTCGCGGGATCAACAAAGGTGTTCACACCGACGATGGGGAGCTGGCCGTTGTGTTTGAGATGTTCGTAGTGCAGCGACTCGTCCTGAATGCGTGAGCGTTGATACTGAGTCTCCATGGCGCCAAGCACGCCGCCCCGCTCGTTGATGCGCAGGAATTCCTCAAGCACAGCCTCCTCCACATGTTCGGTCAGCCAGTCGTTAAAATAGCTGCCCTGCATGGGATTTTCATTCTTAGCGGCGCCAAATTCCTTATTAATAATCAGCTGAATGGCCTGCGCGCGCCTGACACTCTCTTCGGTCGGCGTGGTGATGGCTTCGTCGTAGGCGTTGGTGTGGAGGCTATTGCATTGGTCAAAGATGGCGACCAGCGCCTGCAGCGTGGTGCGGATGTCGTTAAAAGCGATTTCTTGGGCGTGAAGCGAACGGCCCGAAGTTTGAATATGGTATTTTAGTTTTTGCGAGCGCTCGTTGGCGCGGTATTTATCTCTTAAAGCAATGGCCCAAATTCTGCGCGCCACCCGGCCGATCACCGTGTATTCGACATCGAGGCCGTTGGAGAAAAAGAAGGAGAGATTGGGCGCGAATTCGTCGACCTTAAGCCCCCGCGACAAATAATATTCGAGATACGTGAAGGCATTGCTCAGCGTGAGCGCCAGCTGAGTCACGGGATTGGCGCCGGCTTCGGCGATATGGTAACCGCTGATGCTGACTGAATAAAAATTCCTGACATTATTTTTAACAAAGTATTCCTGAATGTCGGCCATCATTTTCAGAGCGAAATCGATGGAGAAAATGCAGGTATTCTGGCCCTGATCCTCTTTGAGGATATCTGCCTGCACCGTACCGCGCACTTGCGTGAGGGTGGCCGCGACGGTCTCTTGCAATTCTTTGCCGGTCAGCTTGCGGTTCTGTTCCTTTTCGAGTTTTTCCACCTGCTGATCGATGGCGGTGTTCATAAAAAATGCCAAAATCATGGGCGCGGGTCCATTGATGGTCATCGAGACGCTAGTTTCCGGATTGCACAGATCAAATCCGGCGTAGAGCTTCTTCATATCGTCGAGAGTGGCGATACTCACGCCGCTCTCCCCGACTTTGCCGTAAATATCCGGGCGCTGTGCGGGATCCTCGCCATAGAGTGTGACGCTGTCAAAAGCGGTGCTAAGGCGTTTGGCTTTTAGGCCTTTGCTTAAATAGTGAAAGCGTTTGTTGGTGCGCTCGGGTGTGCCTTCGCCTGCGAATTGGCGGCCGGGATCTTCTTCGGATCGCTTAAGTGGGAACACGCCCGCTGTATAAGGAAAGCTGCCGGGGACGTTCTCCATTTTGAGAAATCGGTAGCGGTCGCCCCAGTCGGTGTATTGGGGAAGAACTACGCGGGGAATATCCAAGCCGCACAGACTTTTGCGTACCATGGGCTGATGCACGTCTTTGTCGCGCACCTTATAAACGAATTCTTTTCCAGCATAGGATTTTTGAAGGTCACTCCAACCTTCAAGTTGTTTAATTTCCTCGGACGTTAACTTCTTCTCAATTTCTTTGGCCATTTCGTTCAGCGTGCTTTGCTGCGCTGCGGGCGAATCAGTTGCCAGGCCCCTTACCGCGCCTACTTTTGATGCCGCCTTGGCTTTTTCAGTCACGTCTTTCTTGTACTGCCGGACCGCCGAGACGATTTCGGCGAGATAGTTTTGCCTCTCAGGTGGAACCACGGTTTGTTTTTCGCTGCCACCGAGGGCCTTAAATTGTTGAGCGCTCAGTTTAAAATTTTCAGCGCCCTTCGTCGCCAGGCTTCCGCACAACGCGGAGAATAGATCGTTCACGCCCTTGTCGTTGAAATTTGAGGCTTGCGTGAGAAATACAGGGGTGGGCGTGCTGTGATCGAAAATTTTTCGCGCGCGGCGAAATTGTTTTTGCACATCCCGGTGCGCGTCCTGGGCGCCGCGCCGGTCGGCCTTGTTAATGGAAATCAAGTCGGCGAAATCGATCATGTCGATTTTCTCAAGCTGCGACTGCGCGCCGAATTCAGAAGTCATCACATACAAGCTCAAATCGCCCACTTCTAAAATCTTGGAGCTGGCTTGGCCGATGCCGGAGCTTTCCGCAATCAACAAATCAAAATCATAGCCCTTTAAAAAGTCGAGCATTTTAGGCAAAGCCACCGCGATCTCAGAGCCGGATCCACGCGAGGCCACCGAGCGCATAAAAGTTCCGCGCCGGCTTAGCGAATTCATCCGGATGCGGTCACCTAGTAAAGCGCCGCCGGTTCTGCGTTTGGAAGGATCCACGCACACCACGCCGATGCGTGATTCGGGAAAAGTATTTTTAAAGCGCACCAGCAACTCGTCGATCAAAGATGATTTCCCGGCGCCGCCGGTGCCGGTGATCCCCAGCACTAAAGGCTTTGTGCCGGGTTTACGCGCGAAACCTTTTAACGCGTTTAAAAACGGCTTGGTGTCGCTCTCATTTTCAATTGCGCTCAAAGCCGCGCCCAGAGCGGTTAAGGGAATTGGCGCGGAACCAAAGCTCTCACTGCCCACGCCGAAGGAGGACTTTTTAGAAGCCTCGCTCACGTCAAAATCACATTCCACCAAAATTGTTTTGATCATGCCCTCGAGGCCGAGCCTGCGGCCGTCATCGGGGTGAAAAATCTGAGTGATGCCGTATTTTTCAAGCTCATGCTTTTCCTCATGAACGATCACGCCACCGCCGCCGCCAAAAATTTTGACATGTTGGGCGCCGGCTTCATTGAGCAAGTCGCGGAGATATTTAAAATACTCCATATGACCGCCCTGATAAGAACTCAGGCATACGCCTTGAGCCCCCTCTTGCAAAGCGGCCTCGCATACATCCAGCACCGAGCGGTTGTGCCCGAGATGAATCACCTCGGCGCCCCCGTCTTGCAGAACCCGGCGGATCACATTGATGGCCGCATCATGCCCGTCAAATAACGAAGCGGCGGTGACAATGCGAATGGGATTCTTCCAAGTGC
Source organism: Pseudobdellovibrionaceae bacterium (assembly GCA_031392725.1). GTDB lineage: Bacteria > Bdellovibrionota > Bdellovibrionia > Bdellovibrionales > UBA1609 > JALHOQ01. The sequence continues at coordinate 2,775 of JANMVK010000017.1, read as the reverse complement.
TCATTTATTTTCCTGTAAAATTGGCCGGGCGTTTCTCAACAAACGCTTTAATGCCTTCAATATGATCTTGTGTCTCAAAGGTTTTTCCGAACAATTCGGCTTCTAATTTTAAACCATCGGCCAGAGGCAAATCATAGCCACGGTTAACAGCCTGCTTTGCCAACGCTACCGCTAGCGGCGCACGCGCCGCGAGTGTTTCGGCCAATTTCATTGCCGCTGGCATTAAATCGGCGGGCTCGAACACTTGCGTGAATAGTCCCCACTCATAACCTTGTTGAGCGGTGAACATCTCACCACTTAAGGCAATTCTCCGGGCCAAAGCCCGGCCCAACACGCGACTCATACGTTGAGTGCCGCCATAGCCAGGAATCAGACCCAAAGTCACCTCCGGCAAGCCCCAACGCGCTTTGCTTGAGGCCATCATAAAATCACAGGCTAAAGCCAATTCCAAACCACCGCCCAATGCAAAGCCATTAACCACGGCAATTACGGGAAACGGCAAATCTTCGATTTGCTGAAGCAGCGCCTGACCATTCACGGCCATATCACGCGCTTGCGTTGCAGTTAAATTTTCCATTTCTTTAATATCGGCGCCGGCGACAAAGGCTTTTTCGCCCTCACCGGTTAAAATAGCGGCGCGCAATTCGACTTTTTTAGTCATTGAGAAAATAAGCTCACGCAGTTCGCTCAAAACTTGTTTGTTCAAAGCATTTAAAGCATCAGGCCGTGCAATTTTAATTACGCCAATCTTGTGACCGGCAGCGGAAGTTACAGTTTCAAAGCGTAAGCATTCCATCATTTACCCTCGTAGGTATAAAACCCACGGCCGGTTTTCTTACCAAGCCAGCCGGCTTCAACATATTTCACAAGTAAAGGACAAGGCCGGTACTTGGAGTCGCCTAAACCCTCATGCAGCACCTTCATAATGGCGAGACAAGTGTCGAGACCAATGTAATCCGCAAGAGCTAATGGGCCCATGGGCTGATTGGTTCCAAGTTTCATGGCTTGATCGATGTCTTCCGCTGAAGCAATGCCTTCAAATAGCGTAAACACCGCTTCGTTAATCATGGGCATTAAAATGCGGTTCACCGCAAAGCCCGGCATGTCCTTCACTTCAATAAATGTTTTTCCCAAAGCCTGCGCCAGTTTCGCCACTTGCGCGAAAGTGTCATCTGAGGTTTGCAGTCCGCGAATGCCTTCAACCAGTTTCATCAGCGGCACCGGATTCATAAAGTGCATTCCCGCCACTTTATCCGGGCGTTTGGTCGACGCCGCGATTTTGGTGATGGAAATACTCGAGGTGTTCGAACATAAAATCGTCGACGCCTGGCAAATGCGGTCCAACTCACCAAAAATTTTAGTTTTTAATTCAATATTTTCCGCCACGGCTTCGATTACGAAGTCGCAATTCTTGAATTCCTGCATGGATGTTGAGATTTTAATATTGCCTAAAAGTTCTTTTTTCTTGGCCTCAGTCATGGCGTCTTTTTTGATCAAACGATCGCAACTGGAGGTGACCGTCGCCAATCCTTTGTCGAGCGCCGCTTGCGCGATGTCGACCATCACCACTTTTAGGCCCGCGCCAGCCGCGACCTGCGCGATTCCATTTCCCATTTGACCCGCGCCAAGAACGCCTAATGTTTGAACGGCCATCCGACTCTCCACGTTAATGTGAAGTGAAGTTATAGCTCTATGTTACAAAAGTGTCCATTCGGTCGGCCTTATGTCGCCATGCAAAATATTGAAATCACTTGGGTATCGAAGGTATTGCTATTGTACACATATATGTGTACACTGAATATGTGAAGAAACGTGATTTGGAACACGAACTTAGACGACTGGGATGGTGGCAAAAGAAATGAAAATTGAAGGTCGGTTGGTTAAATCTGGCAGATGGTGGGCCGTGGATGTCCCTTTGCTCCTAATTCACACTCAAGGAAGGAGTCGCAGAGAAGCATTGAAAATGGCTAAAGATGCTGTTGAGGGCTTGGTTGATCACCAATCATTTGAAGCGACAATCACCACATCTACCGATGATCGCTTTATGATCGGATCTAAGAACGAAAAGGCACTTCTAGCGGCTGCCTTAAAGCAACAGCGGGCGCACCGAAATATGTCGATTCGTGATGTAGCGAAGCGCATGGGTTCCAATTCACCAACCGCCTACGCCAGGTACGAAAGTGGAAATGCCGCACTTACGTTTGAAAAGTTCACGGAACTTTTGCATGCAATAGATGGCGAAGCCGAAGCCGTAATGACTCTGGTAGCCAAAATGGGCGGGCGCTTAAAAGCGCACAATGCCGCTGGGAGATAGGGACCAAATCAAGCGCAGCTCATCGTTGGGAACCTGTGTGCCTTCCTCAAGTACCTTGGTGCCAACCAGGATCAAATTGGACGAATGGGTTTTGTTTGAGAGCACCAAGCCTAAGCTCACCGAACGCTGAAGATCGCCGTCGATTTTAACGTTGTTATCGAAGTGATCATAGCGCAAGTGCACGGAGTAAAATCTTGAAATATCAAAACTGATATCGGTGTGGCCGACCGTGAATTTTCCTTTGCCTGCGGGCTCTTCCTGCTCCCGCTCACCCATGTAAAATTCCAAAATCCATTCCCAAGTTTTCTTGTGAAGAGCGCCGAAGACTCCAGCAAAATCTCTAGCAATATATCTTCCCGAACGATCGTGATCATCCCATTCTTCTTTTGCCATAACAGTAGGAACTGCTAATAAACAAAGTGCAGTGGCGGCAACAGCACTGTTTGTCTGATTCATTTTCT
>JANMVK010000007.1:0-7399 GCA_031392725.1 Pseudobdellovibrionaceae bacterium | reverse complement strand
CTAGCCCCTGCAATTCGCCTAAGCTTATCCGCCGCAGGCCTAATGGGAGTCACGGTTGTTGGAGACCAAAGTCGTTTCAAAAGAATTTTGTCGAACCTGTTGAATAACTCGGTAGAGGCCATGGAAAATAAGGGCTCAATTTTCATTAGTGGCGAGGTTGGAGAGAAGTTTATTTCAGTGACCGTTCGCGATACTGGCAGGGGAATCCCAAGTGCAATCCTCGATCGCATTGCCGCAGGCACCGTAAGTACAAAGAGCGACGGACATGGAATCGGACTATCTAGTGCTATTGCCCATGTGAGAGACTGGGGCGGGTCGGTGGAGGTGCACTCAGAAGAAAGAGTCGGCACTCAAGTAAAATTACTTCTTCCTAAGTTTATTGCGATTAGCCAAGCTGAGGAATGTTGATACAATTTTTGGACCGGATTAATTTCGTCCGAGAGTTTTATTGAGAGCTTTTAAAAATTCCCCTGCGACGGGAACCGCGAGATTGTAGTGTGACGGGCCGAACGGAGTTCCGTCAGGATAAACCGGTTTCGCTTGGGAAACGCTTAACGCCACCATCGTTGGACTGGTGGAGCCATCAACATTGAGCAGTTGCGCTGATCCTGAGGATCCATAACCGGTGTCGCAGTCATGCTTAAAAGTTCCGTACGGATTTGTTTCACGGATGCTACACGGCTGTACGGTCGGAGGCGTCGCTCCATTTCGGATAAAGTTTTGGTGATAGGCGCTCACTTGTGTAATGGCCTGGCCATTGGCTGGCACAAAATCTTGTGTTGGCAAATTGTAAAAGCTAGCATCTGTTACGGGTCTCTCAAGTTTAATCACTGCCCAATCGCCATTTCGCCTTCCTGGCATACAGCCTGATACTAAGGTCTCGATTTTCACTTTAAACTTTTCCATCGAGCCGAGTGGTTGAAAATAACAAGAGTCAGGTTCATCCATTCGCAGACATTGTTTATCAAAAAAATGATGGCCCACGGTTGTGACAACGTCGTTAGCTCCCGTAAGTTGGCCAGTGGCATCTGCGCCATTGCAGCTAAAAATTCCGGTAGCGGAAAGTTTTTTCTGAACCCTATTAATCGGCAAATTTTTGATACCGGCGTATTCGGAAAAGGTCATGCGATCGTCCTCACCGATGACCGCCACACGGTGAAGATCGGTCACGTTAGCACGCTCACCCCCAAAGGAATTGCAGCGAGGGAATGAGATTCCACTGGCTGCCGACGCGCCAAACGCGAGAATTGAAAAAGTAAATAACTTGTTGAACAAACTCATAAATCTCCTTCTTTTCGGTCTTCACCGGAGGAATTTAAAACATCCTAAACCTAGGTATTGCCTCAATATGAGACTCGACTCCTTATCGTGGGCAAATCCCCCGGGCATTGTTTATAATTTTGGATGATGGTCCCCGTCCATAGCATTCTCCACATTCTATTGAGCTTTCAGCTGTATATGCCCTCCGTGCAAGCGGCTGTCGCGCCTTGCACTGAGGTGGGCCGCCAGCAGGGGCAAACCATGAATGATGTGTTTCGAATTTGCGGACAATGCAATCGGGACAATGGCAATTTTTCTCCTCTGGATAATTCCTGTTCGCTCGCGGCCCAATCTTGGTGCCAGGCCCGCACCAACTATTGCGATGATAGAGCCTCCGGCTGCGATATCATGGAGTCTTGCGCCAGCGTGACGTGCACCGCTAAAGCCAAGGCCAAAAGTTTTTCGACCTACTTTCAATTTAAAGACAGCTGCGATGCTTGTGAAAATCCAAATTCTAATAGTGTGCTCTGTGCCCAAGCGGCCCTAAATTGGTGCGTTGAAACACATAAATGTGGTGAATGCGGCTCGGGATGCGGTGGCATCGATGCGAGGTGTCCGCCAAATCCCGCTTGCGACGACGACGACACCGGTCCGTGCGCGAGAGGCCAAGCCCGGACACCAGCCGGCCGCTGCGCCCCATGTCGGCTAAAGAACGCAGCTGGCGAGTGCCTGCCGGATGAAACCGCATGCCCCGGAAATCTCCGTCACAAAGATGCGGCCGGAACCTGTGTATGTTTGCCCAATACGAGAGACCTCGGCGATGGCAATTGTGGGTGCATATCTCCACAAACTTGGACCGCGGCCAAAAATAAATGTGAAGACCTAACCTGCCCCTCCGGGGAAAAACGCGTGGCTGGCAACTGTGTGCCGGACGTCAATCCCGCGGATGCGGAGAAAGCCCTCAATGAATGCAGCAACTATTTTCAGGATGCGCAGGAGACCTGCAATAGCAATCCGTCAGCAGGTGGCGCCAATGAAGTCCGCGGTCTTCAGGCCATTTGCGAAGAATACAACCGCACCGGCCGCGTGGCCGCGCAAGGCAATATTGATTGGGGCAACCGCTGCACGTCCGCTTATCGAAAATGCAACGAAAAGTGCCAGGAGTTCGCGGCCACATTCACCTCCAAGGCCGCAACTTTAAAATCATTTGCCAGCCGTTGTGAAGGATTGCAGGCGAAGGTTCAACAGACCGGACAGCAAAATGCCAATACGCTTTCGGCCGCCGACCTCGCACGATACTGCGCGAAGGATACTGCATCGGCCCGGCCTCCTACCCCGCAAAGCACCAAGCCGCCAGGCAGCGGTGACCCCGGCGGCGGCCCTCCGACCGGACCGGGAGCTTCGCCCGCCTCGCGCGGCAGCGCTTACAACCAACCGTATGATCCCACCAGCCGGGCGGTGCCTGAGACGCAAAAAAATGCGGCCGGAGCATCTGGTTACGGAGGCGGTCCCACCGCTAAACAAAATTTTAATGTCGGCGACACCGGCGGCGGTCCGCAACTTCAGCGGAACAGTGACGAGAAAGCTCAGGCCAGTAATACCAATGCCGCCCGCAACGCCACGGTCTCCAACAATTCCGGCGGTCAAATGCCGGGCGGTGGGAGTACCAGCGCGCAACTGGGTTCCAAGCGTGGAACGCCGGGCACGTCCGGCTATTCCACTGATGTACTTCAAGGTTTTCAAGGCGGAGGCGGTGGAGGGTCCGGCCCGAGTAGCTCAGGCAGCGGGTTTGGTGACGACAGTGGCGGCAGCGGTTACGCCAATGGCCGCGCGGTCGCGGGCAACGAAAAAGTCGATCCAGGAATCGATCTTAAAAAATATTTGCCCGGGGGATCCCTTGCCGCCAACGGCCGTTACGCCGGCGGATATGGCTCCGCCTCTCTCGGCATTCATGGCCCCAACGTTGTGTTGTGGGACCGGATCAATCTGCGCATGCTGGAAAAGTGCAAGCTCGGCGAGCTGTTCGGCTGCCGCTAAGGAAATGGAATTAAATATGTTCCCAATTGAACAACCCGGTCCGCGTTTTTTTCATCCTGCACCCAGCCAATAATTTCATCCTGAAATTGGCGAATGCGTTTTCGCAATTCCGGAATTTTTGCGGAGTCGATGGGAATATTCAAAACACCAAGCTCTTGCTCAGCGGGGCCCAACGTTTCCAGATTGGCGGCCCAGGTGCGAAGTGTATCGGCGTGAAAGGCGCGCAGTAAGGCAGCCTGCATCTGTTGGTCATTGGTGTCCAGCACCGGCTCCACCGGCACATAGCCGGTGTCCGATGACGCCAACATTCCTGTGCGCCGCAAAAGTTCCACCGCGTTGGCGGCTTCCGCTAAGCTAATTGTGCCACCCAGTTTTTCGCGGATCCATTCGCTGTCCGAGCGGGACTCCTTTAATAAAAATAATTCGCGCACCAATAAATAAAACCAGCGTCCAAAAATTTCTTTCTGCGCCGTGGGAATATCGCGTGAAACTATTTTCTTCAGCGCGGCCAAACGGGCCCGCTCGGCCTCGTTTTTTTCCTGCGGGCTCCCCGCCCCGGCCAATTTGACCAGCGCCAGAAAATAATCGCGCTCGCCTCCCGCAATTTTTAACCTCATTGCCACGGTCGCCGCCGTGTCCACCGTTAAATTGCGGCGGCCGTCGAGAATCATCTGTAAATAATTTGGACTCTTAAAACCCACCACGGCCGAAAACCGGCGGAACGAAAACCGCCGGTTGACCTTTTTCTTGGAATCAAATAGCGCGCGCAAATATTCCCGGTAGTCCGTGAATGCACTCACCGCTACTTCCATGAACACGCCCCCGGATCCAACGTTGTACTGTTGGCCATGGCCTTGACGTCTTCATACTGCGCGATTGCGGAGGTCACAATAATTCCCCGCCCATCGCCCCAGCTCAGCACGCGTGTCACGGTCGAGCTGTTGATTTTCTCAAAGTGCTCAACGCAGGGGTCACTGTGCCGAAGCGCCTGCCAGCCTAAACCAAAAAAGTGGTTTTGGAATTCCAGCCGGTCGGTCCGTCCCACCCATTGCGGCTGCTCATTTTTCAGCATGAAGACCATGATCGTGCGCGACTGCAAACGGCCGTTGTTAAATACCGGCGAAGCATCCATCCGCACATCATCATCCGCGGCAATATAGTAACGGGTGTAATCCGGAGACAGCGACGCGATAAATCCTACTTCTTCATTGCCTAAAATTCCCCCGCCCACTCGGGAAACAGACCAGGCGGCGGAGGCCCACAGCAGCAGGCCTCCCATCAAAACAAGTTTTAGCCGCTTCATTTTTAGTCCAATAGTTCGAAATTGGCCGAGAAGTATTCACCCTCGGTGGTTGTGCATACGATATTGCCGCTGCCGTCCTCAGCCGGGGCGCACACTTGGATGCTCTCCGCGCCTAAGTAACCCAACATGGATTTCTGGCTTAAGTCGCGAGTGAATTCAAAGCCGCTCGAAAATTGATTCATGTTAGCGCCGACCATCACCATGAGCTCTGGAAATCCCATTTTAAAATCACTCTCCGCCTCATCGGAAAACATTCTGCCGATCTGTATGACGCCAGTTCCCGTCATACTGACTTCCGCGGGTTGGCCGCCCACTGTAGTGGCGCAAGTTTGCCAAATGGTAGGCGGGAACTCAACCATGCCTAATCCACGAAGGTCAAAGATCGGGGCTGAGCCGTTAACAATGCACACATTCGAAACTCCGTACCAGTAGGTTCCATCCGGCAACTTTTTAATTTCAACCTTTTGGATTTCGCCCTTAAATTTTCCATCCCGGATAGGAACCACGGGTGTGGCTGCCGGCTTTTTTCCTTTGCGGATAGCAAAGTTTTTCGGAATGGAAACCGGCTTTCTTTCCGCCAGAATCGCCCGCAATTCCTTCGCCGTTACAATTTTATTCTTAACAGTAGTCATAGGAGTGGCCTGGGCCCCGGTTAAACCGCACGCAAGCAGAACTAGAATTAACGTTTTCATAGATGTCCTTTTCTCAAAAGTTGTTGTTAAAACCGTGGCGCCACGTAGATAAGGATCGGGCGCGAAAGCCGAAGGGTCAATAGCCCCGGTCTTCATTGTGAAGACCGCTTGTCTTCATCCTAGACCTCTCACTTGTATAGCTCAAAATCGGCACATGCACGGCAAAACACCCCTGATATCGCGTATATTGCTCCCCAGGCTGGTACCGAATTCGCAAAATTGCTCCCCGAATAAGGAATGGTGCTGAATGTTGAATCGTTGGCTGATCGCTAGCTTAGTCGGACTTACTTTGGTGAACGCCCAGGCGTACGCCATGATGGACGTCCGTCCTGAGGTTCAGGCCGCGGTAGATCGCATCCTAAAGCCTTTGGAAGAGGACCTTCTCGTGATTGCCCGCAAGATTTCCGCGCAGGCCAATTCCAAAAATTTAAATCCCTTTGAACTTTGCCGCCAATATGGCCGTTTACAATCTTTCGCCGACATTCTCGCGGTAAAAATCGACCGCCTCAGTTCAGCCAAAAATTTCCAGCCGGAGGCGCAAGCCTTGTTACTTAGCGAATACCAGAAACGGCATTTGAGTATTGACCGCAAGCTGCAGGGACTGACGACCGATTGCGACCGGTCATTTTCTCCCAGCGAATTGCGCAACGACACCGCCTCCCTAACGGCGGCCGTTATCAAAAGACTAAATGGAATCGGCGCGGAAGATCCGATGGTGGCGTGCTTTCATCTCGGCCGCCTGGGAATGCTTAGGACTCGTCTTAAATTTGAGAATCGTACGGAAAAACTAGCAACCAACGCGGCTTTGATCGCGGACGCCGCGCAAGCCATTCGTAAAAAACAGAAAACGAAGACCTGCACACTCTAACTACTTCTTAATCAGCTTCACCTTTTTCAAAACAGCGTGAACATTGATGCCCCAGCCGATGCCGAACTTTTTCGGGGGGAAGACGCGTTTTTCCTTCGGGTTCCACAGATCTTTATGTGCGTTCTTTAGATCCCACTGCATCGGCAAGCCCATAAATGTTTTCATTTTTTGTTTACCCTTCTTTTTTGCCATGACTTGAAATACTACCCGAACAAAAGAAAAAGGCCATCGTTTAGATGGCCTAGTTCTTTAGCAGTGCTTAAATTAGATCTCTAGTTCAAACACTGGAGGTAATACCAGCGACCCTGCGCATCCTTCGACACGCCTACGCCCGCCGAGCGGAATTGCCGGCTGATCAGCACAGACCGGTGCGGATTGGAATTCATCCACAAATTTACAATTCCCGTGGGTTGATCGGCGCCGCGGGCAATGGTTTCCGACGCGACACCGGTGACGCCGAAGGTCCTCATGCGCGCGGGCATATCTCCCTTGGTCGGGCTCACATGCGACAAGAAATTATTTGCCGCCATGTCATCCGTGTGACTTTGCGCGAGCGCGATGCAATTGGCAGTGGCCCGCAGAGGAGCCGCGCCATAACGGCCGCGCCACACATTGATTTCTCTAAATACCTGGCAACCCATGGCGTCCATAGTTCCGCAATCCGCGCCCGGACCGCCCGGAGTTGGAGTGGGAACGGGAACCGGCACCGGAGTTGGAACCGGTGTCGGCACCGGTGTGGGAACAGGTGTTGGAACGGGAGTCGGCACTGGCGTCGGCACCGGCGTGGGACCGGGACCCACAACGGGATATTTTGTATTCAGCAAATTAGCCAGAGTCCGCAAATTCAAACGATTGCCGCTGGCGAAAAATGAAGCCAAATTCGGATCCTTAACCGCACCCTCTTTTAATAAAGATTCAACCAGCGCCGCGGTGACGGGAACATTGCGCGACTTTAAAATTCCAACGACCAGGCCGGCCGCGCCCGCCATAATCGGAGTGGCCATGCTGGTGCCGCTCATATTGCCGTAGCTGCCGCTATTTAGAGTTGAAAAAATATCCGTGCCCGGCGCGCCGATGTCGACATATGTCGGGCTGTAGTTGGAAAACACACTGCGCGTGTTGCCGTTGGCGGTGGCGCCAATGCTTAATGCGCCGTTAATTCCCGCGGCGTAAGAGGCGGGACTGTAAAAGTTAGAAGACGACATCAATGTATTATCGTTGCCCGCGGCAATCACCACG
>JANMVK010000005.1:0-1237 GCA_031392725.1 Pseudobdellovibrionaceae bacterium | reverse complement strand
CAGCCCGGTCATCGGACGCGTCGGCTTTGGGGCCGTCGACTACTACGATCGGTTCACGCGGGCCTGAATCCGCTTTCGGCGGATTGGGGCACTCTTTAGTGGCGGCATCGACAGGAATGCAGGTTGGGCGGGCGCAGCTTTTTACCTTGGTGTCGCGCGGTCCGCATTTTTCAGAATAAAACGTCACGCCCTTGTTCACGCTGCAGGAGTCGCAGCCCAGGGTCGGACACTCGCAGGTGACCTCAGCCGCAAAAGCCAGCACCGGTGTGAAGACAAGAAACGACAATATCAAAGTGAGACTTCCAACAACGTTCCGCATACTCATAATTATATCCCCTAAGGCTTGGATTTCAACCTTTGCCTCTCCCATAGCTTAGCCCATTTTAAAAACACGGAGTAGGCCGCCCCGACCGCGATAATTAGACCGGGTATCCCATCGAGAAATCCCCGTTTCCAAAAATATGTCTCAATAAATTTAACTTTAGGTTTCACAATGAGATTAAACAACGAAAACTTGCGCCCCTGTTTCTCAAGCGTTTCACAACCCAAAGTCGAGTACCGGTTATTGGTCGCCACCTGATCAGCTAAATCCTTAAACACCCAATGCTGAATCGGCTTCACAAAAAAACCCACGCTTGCGGCCACCACTTTTTCATGAATCTGATCCAGCGACCAATTGGCCTGGCGCCGGTCATAAAGGCGGATCTGCCAGTCCGGGTACCATCCGCCATGCCAAATCCAGCGGCCAAGATGAAAACTCACCCGCGGAAAGGAATAGGCCGAATGCAATTTGGGTCCCTTCAAAAAATCCTTGAGCTCAAGCTGGGCTTCGGGACTCAAGGCCTCATCCGCATCCAGGTTCAACACCCAATCAGTCTTGGCCAACTCCGTGGCCCGGCGCTTTTGCGGGCCGAAGCCGCGCCACTCTTCGGTGAACACCCGGGCGCCTAAATTTTTAGCCACAGAGGCGGTGTCATCGTCACTGCCACAGTCGAGCACCACGAAATCCGAGGCAAAAGGCACGGAACGGAGGCACCGGGAGATGTGATGTTCGGCGTTGCGCGTGATAACGACCAGCGAAATGGACTCCATTGCGGCCAGAATTGAAGAGTTGGCTTTTCTTGTCAAACCCTTTCCCCTCGGCATATCCTCTAACCGCTTAGCTTAGGGGGAATAACAATGAAGTTTCAGCAAATATTCACACTCGCGGCCACCATCCTGCTCGGTGCCCCCGCAT
>JANMVK010000817.1:0-1858 GCA_031392725.1 Pseudobdellovibrionaceae bacterium | reverse complement strand
CTGGCCAATTTTCCCAAATTAAAACCGGTGATGATCGCGCTGCTCCTGGTGTGGAGTGTGATGAGTTTTCAGCGCGCGGAGATTTGGACCGACAATAATTTATTTTTTCCCAATATGCTGGAGTACAATCCCGATAGCTTTGTCGGGCACACGACCATGGGCGTGGTCGATTTCTCGGCCGGCCGCTTCGGGCCTTCGGAAACCCATTTTAAGGAGGCACACCGGATTATGCCTTTGAGCGTGAGTCCGCTGGGCAATCTCGCCCAACTGTATCTGGAGCAAAAACGTTTCAGTGATATTTTAAAAGACGTGCAGCCGGACTATGAGGCGCCCGAGTTTCAGGAATTCAATAAGGGTAATAAGGAATCCGTCGCGCGCTGTGCCCGAGTTATCGCGCGGGCGCATATGGCGGTGGGAACCTTGGCCGAGGCCAACCGTAAATTGTGCCAGGCTTTAGTTCTGGCGCCGAACGACACCGAGGCGAAAGTCGACTTTATGAATTTCACCATTGAAATGGAGAAGCGCAAGCTGCCGGTTGTGCCGTGCCCGCCCGGCTAGGGCGGCCAGGTGCACATTTTCAGCTGGCCAGACACACAACAGCCGACGCAAACTTCAGCACTTTTTTTACTGAATTTAATGGTGCTGCATTTTATGGTGCCCTGAACAGAGCAATTTCAAATTTTGCACTTCGTTTTTTCCTCCAGCCGATACCGGTTTGATGTGATGTATTTCTAAAAACCTTTTCTCGCCGCACCGGGAGCCGTCCGGGTTTTGGAAAGCGCATTGGCCTTGGTATTTATGGATCACTTGGTGTTTCAGAGTCGCGGTTAGAGCTGGGCGTGGTGAGGCAACCGAAGTGGGACGGGCGTGGACTGGACTGGTGCCGGTCGGAGTGGTTGAAGCCTGCGCGGACGGGCCTTGTGCGGCTGCCAGCGCCGACGGACCTGCCGGATCTTGATTAGCTGACGACGTCGAGGCACCTCCCGGAGCCCGTGGCCCTCCCGGAGCCACTTTGCCGCGAATGGCGGGGGCTTTTCTTCGAATCTGATGGCGCTCGGCCATGCGGATGGGATCATCTTTCCGCAGGAAAGATTCCGTCAGCGCCTTTAACACATCTTCAAGAGTCGCCGGTCGCCGCAGTTTTTGGCTGACGATGTCTTGCACGCGGCGGATGTCGAGCATTAAGCCTTCGGAGATGCCGGCCTGCAACTGCACCCGCACCACGTTGTTAAGTTTTAGGATTTTGGTTTTTTCGTGAATTTCGGAGTCGGGGTGCACGTACGCGAGCCGATCGGCAACCGCCTGCAAGGGAGATGCGATCGCAATTTCGCGCTCGAGTTTTTGCTTTGAACAATTTTTCGCCAGATTGAGCCAGTGGGCTTGGTTTTGAGAATTAATCACTGACACTATTCTCCTCGCCTTATTTACCGATATCGTTCCCTTCCTAATCTCATCTTTTAGCTCAGGCACTTCCTTTGCCTTGCGAGCAATATTAATGAATGCATAGGCCACTTCTTCAGAAAGACCCAGACCAGTCGTCGCGTAGTGAAAGAGAGATCTATACATAAGAGCGTGGTAAACTCGATGCCTATCTATTTTCTGCAGAACATCTATCAAATCAATTTCACAAGTCTTGTATCTTGCTACGACGTCGACGGCTTCTTTATGGATCTGGTCGATAAGACCAGATTGTACTGATGAAATCATTTTCCCTCCTAAGGCCGCAACACGATACCACAGGACTAGATTCCAAAAAATCAAAACACTACAAATTCAAAAACCGGAATCCGGACAAATAATAAAAACATCTCAGTCTTTAAATTTTATTTTCGATTTTAGAAAATTTAATTTTGCTGGA
>JANMVK010000728.1:0-4617 GCA_031392725.1 Pseudobdellovibrionaceae bacterium | reverse complement strand
ATCGGTTCCGATTTTGGCCGTGGTGACTGCTGCTGTGTTGATCAGCGGATTTGGATACGTGCCGGTAAGATCGCCTCCGGCGGCGCCGGATGGTGAGAAGCCTTGGAATCCGGAGCCGTTCCACATGCGGACTGTGTTTAGGTCTGTGTTGTATAAGATTTTTCCTTCATCGGCGCCCGCTAGTGCTAATGCGTTTTCTTGAACTGTGGTGAACACACCAAGATGCAACAATCTCTGAGTCGCCATTGTGATATGTCCGACATTGAAGAGATCAAATCCTCCCATGGTGATGTTTCCACTCATGGTACCGCCCGCAAGCGGCAACTTCGAACTGTCGATCGCGCTAGGTGTGCCCGTGATCCACTTGTTGGTTCCGGCATCCCAAATTAAAGTTCTTCCGTTGCCAACACCGCTTGCGACGCCGGTGAGGTCGGCGTCTTTATCGCCCACATGCGCATCAACCCATGCGCGGTTAGCGGCATCGGTGCCGGCAGTTGGTGTGCCCACACTGGTGATGCGTTGGCCGTTAAATGAATAGCTTCCGGTAAATGTGTTGTTGAGCAGTTGCAAAAGTTTTGCGTAGTTTGTCGCGCTGAAAACAGTTTCCACGTTCGACTGATTCAGATCGGTGCCGACGTCGTCTTTGATCTGCACGAAATCAGCTGCGCCCTTGCCTTGCAAAGTATCGGCAACCAAAGCGTAAGCGGCCGCGGTGATCGGAACATCGGGAGTCATGGCGGTCATGCCGCCGCCGAGATTATACGAAACACGAATCAAACGCGAATCGCCTGGGCTCATGGTCACACCAGCGGGACAGCTGCCGCCGGGAAAGGCGCCGGTGTTTAAGCCTGTGTTTTCAAATACACGCCAGCCGAGTACGGCTGTGCCTTGTAAAAGATTTTGCGGTGAAGTTCCAGAGCCGATCTCAAGTGCGAAGCCACCTTTGCTGGTGGCGAGGTTTTGCGCCAAATGTTCTTCGGTGTAAAGAACGCAAGCCGCGTTCTTGTCGAGGACTTCAATTTTAAAATCAACCGAGGATTGTACGACGGCCGCGCCGCCCGGCAAATACAAGGCGCCGCTGATATTTAATTTTTGCGGTGAGTATTGTGCGTGCGCGGAGAACGGCGAAGCAATCGCCAAGATTGCGAACAAAGCAGCAGCTATACTTGTGCAGCGCCGACTGTTCAACTAACGTCCTTCATATCGAGCGTTCAAGTAACTTGGTCATGCTCGACAATTTGCCCGTCCTGTTGCGTACTTAAGTCTTCATGACCCTCACCTAAGTTATCGGCATTTGGACGGTCCCACTGGACCTGCGTTCTCATGCTGAGACGGCAAACGATGGGGGAATTTTCTTTATTTTAAGGAGGAACTTTGGGGGGCCGTACTATGTTGAGACAAAAAGGAGATAAGGCTTCACAAAAAGACCTGGCTAGATGCCTGGGGGTCAGTTAAATTCAAAAAATGACACCTCACGCTTCTGCAATGGGCGAATTATCTAACAACTGTTTTGATCACAACCTCGGGTACTGGGAGGATCAACCAGGCTGCTGCATAAGTTGGACGTTCGAGAATTCACGCGTGACCTTTGCGGTCGCGGATCGAGGCCGCGGCATTGTGCGCTCGTTGCGTAATGTTGCGGGTAGCGACAAAACATCTCAACAAATTCTAAACATGGCTTTTGAGAAAGTCATTAGCGGACGCGCCCCCGAGAGTCGTGGGAACGGTTTGAAGTTCGTTAGAAAAGCAGTGGAATCTTCATCCAAGAATGGGTTGGCTTGTTTTGCCAATGGCTGCATTTATTTAACAGGGCAAATCATCCCACCAGCGATAACTGATTTGCCCCGTCCGGCAGAACTTGGCACACTTACCTATGTCCAATGGAGTTTGTGATGACTATTAGCGTGGTACGTTTTGGCGACATTTTAACCTCACGGCCAGAGGGTCGAGAAGCCGCGCTTGTTTGCCTCGCCAACAAAATTAAAGTCACAGAACCGGTGGAATTAGATTTCGAAGGGGTCTTGGTGATGACCCCCCTCATGGCTTGGAGAGTTTGTTAACACCTTGAATTCTTCCTCAATCGTTGCGATCAAGTTTAAGAACACGCAAAATGCCAGTGTTCAACAATCTATTGAAATGATTGAGTCATAATTTAAATTTGCTTTCGGGTCGCTATGCAAACTTTGTCGCTAACATTAAATGGTTCAAAATGATAAATGGAGAAAATATAGAATTTAGAATGTTTCGTTTTAATACCGGCGGATGCAGCGCAATCGCGCAACGCTGCCTTTGGCGTAAAGACTTTGACCGCCGGTGCCAAAATATTGAATGAAGGTATTGGCGGAGGTGGTCTCCGAGGAGACCAAATAGTTGGTTGACGTGTTGAAGCCGGGAATTTGAGAAGTTTTTCCGCCAATGCTCGCGCAATCGGGGTCTTCTTCAGGAGCTGAGGCACTGTGGCTGGGCACTCCCGCGGCTCGGCAATACAAATACGCCATTTCCGATTTCGACGGGAGGTACCAGTCGCTGAATCCACCATAGGTGGCTTGTTGACAATACTCCACAGCTGAATCCGCGGTCACATTGGCGCTGTTGGCAATTAGTGGAGTGGCGAAATGTCCGCGTTCACTCGAGGGACTGGGTGTTGCGATGCCGGCGAGATTGGTAAGGCCGGCGATATCAACGTTCGAGCCGCCTGATCCATACCAAGTGTTGTCTTGCGCATCTGTTCCGCCCGAACAACTAGTCAGAGGCTGGTCGCATCCGCCGGGAGTGATCATGTATTTTCCGCCGTCGAAGACTCCGGCGTAGAGCGCTGGAGTTCCGCTGCAAGCTGAGCCAATGGATTTTCCCGCGCATGGATCTATCGCATTATATTTTATGACAATTACACCTTGAGCGCCACTTCCGCCGGCGCTAGTGCCTGTTCCGGCGCCACCGCCACCGCCGCCACCGCCGTAGGATCCGCCTGTGCCGCCGTTGTTGCCGCCCTCACTGCCACCGGCGCCGCCTCCGCCACCGGCGCCAATGCTCCCGACAATATCAGTGCCCGAACCGCCGTTGCCGCCAATATCTCCCGTGCCGCCGCTGCAATTTGACGATCCGCAGCCGCCGCCGCTGCCATTCGAGCCGATTCCGCCCGGAGTTCCGGAGGCGTTCCAAACGCCCCCGATTCCTCCCGCGGTTCCAAACGGTCCAACGCCGCCATTGCCACCATCCTCGAGTCCACCGGTCACGCTAATTCCATTGGTTCCGCCGTTGGCTCCGCCGCCTCCGCCGCCCGCGCTACCACAAGTGGCTGATGATGATCCGCCCGCGGAGCCGTTACTGGCGGGTCCGCCCGCGGCACCGCCACCACCTCCACCGTTTTCGTCGGTGCCAGAGCTGCCGCCCGTGCCGCCGGAATGGCGGCGATCGGCTCCAGCAGCGGGTTTCCCACTTGCCGCAGGTCCGCCTGCGCCTCCGGCTCCGCCAGAGTTTAGGCCGAGGCCGCCACCTTTAGCGCCGACCACAACCGCAGTGCCGCTGATGTTGGCGCAGTTAGAAGTGCTATTACAAAGATAAGTGTCTCCGCCGGTGGATTCCGGTGGACCGCCCGTGCCGATAGCTACGGTGACGGAAGCTCCGACCGGCAAGACGGCGTTACTGACTTTGGAGTAACCGCCACCACCCCCGCCTCCGCCGCCGCCAATGACTTCGATTGAATTGTTGGCTGAATTAAAATCCGCGGGAACGGTCCAAGAAGTGCCGGCTGTTAAGACAACAGTTCGTTCATTGGTCGGAGTGTAAGTGATGACGACAATTCCTTGTGCGCCCGCGCCGCCGTCGGCATTGGTAACCGTTCCCGTGGAGCCGCCGCCGCCTCCGCCGCCGTAAAGTCCGCCGGCTCCGCCGGTTCCACCAGTTGTTGAGCCGCCGGCACCGGCACCACCACCACCGCCGGAACCGTGAGTATTGTCCCACTCAACGCCACTGCCGCCGGCCCCGCCATTTCCTCCGACACCCGCGCCGTTGCCGTCGCCACCACCACCACCGGCCCCAAGTGTTCCACTGGTTCCTGAAGCACCGGCCACAAGTCCACCGGCACCGCCGATGGTGCCAAGAAAATTATTTCCGCCTACACCGCCAGTGGATGCTGGCGCATCGACAGCCGCTGTTCCACCGTTACTGCCGCCACCCGCGCCCCCGGGATCGGTGTTTATGTCTGAACCATTATCGCGGCTGCCGTTTTTTCCGGCGCCATTTGGACCCGCAGCGCCACCTCCGCCGGTTCCGGCCCAACCCCGCCGAGAAAAACGAGCGCTTCCGCCGCTATATTTTACGGTGCCGATGGAATTGGAGGCTAGGCCTCCAGTGCCGGCCACGTTAAGGCCGCCCACTCCGCCGCCGACCCCGCCTTTGCCGCAAACCGAAGCGGCGCCACAGCTGGCGCCGTTAAAATAGGAATCGCCTCCGGATCCCGCGAATCCCGCGGCGGCGCCGGCGGTGCCGCCGCCTCCGATGGCGTAAGTCACACTGCTGCCCGCAAGTAAATATAAATTATTTATCTTCGCGTAAGCGCCGCCACCACCGCCGGTCCCGTCATAGCTCGATTTAGACGCCGCTCCGCCACCACCG
>JANMVK010000692.1:0-3406 GCA_031392725.1 Pseudobdellovibrionaceae bacterium | reverse complement strand
GGTCGAGCTGCAGCGCTTTTTCGAAGCATGCTTTCGCGGCCTCCGAACGATCGCCGTCCGGATGCGTAACGCCGATGCGCATCCATGTCTGCGCGTCGGACGGGTCGATGTCGCGGACCTTGCAGAAACGGGAGTAAGCTTCGGGCAGTTCAAATTTGGGAACCATTTTCTTCACATGCTTAACTACGGCGTTGACCATAAAGCTCTTGGGAAAACCGAGCATATCGCCCACTCCGGTCACCACCACGGTTTCAATGTCGGTTTCGTCGATCACTTCCTGCAGATTTTTCGCGCAATTAGACAGAATCACGATGACCTTGGCGCCGGAGTCCTTGAGCTGATGTTTCATCTCGCGCGGCGTGTACAGCGGATTCACATTCACCACGGTCATGCCGCAGCGGAGAGCGCCGAACAACGCGATGGGGTACTGCAACAGGTTGGGCATCTGAATGGCCACACGGTCGCCCTTACTCAATCCCGCCACGTTCTGCAGGAAGGACGCGAAATCGGCCGACAAATAATTCAAATCTTCGTAAGTGAGTTCGGCGCCCATATTGGTGAAGGCGTCGTTTTCACGAAATTTCTGCACGCTCTCGTCAAACAGTTCGTTGATTGAGCTGTACCTGCCTGTCTCAATTGTGTGTGCGACCCCTTTGGGATAGTGCTGAAGCCAAGGACGTTCCATATTGATCTCCTGCCTGAATAAACTGTATATATCCGCCATGACCATTCAGTCACAACGGCAAAACGTCAGCGTAGCTCATCGTCCCAATGCCCTTCATCAGGGCGTAGGCGGCAATTTACGAGTGGAATTGGCGGTCGCAACTGATAATTCCGAACCCTTTATGTTTGCCCCCTATCGGGAGCGAATCAAGGCGCGTCTCGATCACCGCTGTTTATTCGAGGATGAGCCCATTTTTTTTGCAAAGCCTTCAACTTTGGAGGCCGTCACCCACTTCGTGGCCCGGGATATTTTTCAGATTCCCCCCTCCGGCGCTCAGTGGTCCTCGCTTACGATTTGGGAACTGGACCGCTACAGTTGCACAGTGACTCCTGAGTCGATGGAGCTGCGCCTCACGATTCAACATCGCAATCTCACGCTGACTGTTGAAGGCCGCATGGATCCCACCACCCATGAGGCGGTTTCGCGGTCCAAAGCCATCGCTCATGTCGACCAAGTGTTTAAAGATTTTAATGGAACTGTTCGTGAACGTTTGTTCACGGCCTTAAAAGCGGGAATTCCAGGTTTAAGCGAGGCTGTAGTTGACTTGGGTAGTCATAGGTCTGTGCGGCTTGCCGATGATCCCTCGAGCTTAAGATAATGCCTGTTCAAATTCAGGCCATTGGCCGGGAGCTGATCCATGAATAGCAAATATTTGTTTTTTGCGGTTTTAGCATTGGGGCTGAGTAGCTTCGGTTGCGCGACCAATCCGAATAAGGCGCAAAAGATCGACACCAAGATTGAACGCGCACAAAGCGTCACCGGCGATGAGAGCGTGGGCGTGAAGGGCGGCAACATGGTGGTGCAGAAAAAAGTGGCCATGAATGAAGAGCTGCGCAAATTGCAATACGAAGTGTTTGAAATGGAAGACCGCGTGTACGGCAACCGCAAGTATGGTGCGAAGGGTCTGTATGGCGCACTGAAGTCGTGCCGCGAAGAGATCGTTTCTAAAAAAATGGGCGGCAACGGCAAGTTGCTGTGGACGGAGCCCGCCGACCGGGTCACCGATAAAGAACCGGAATTTAATATCGGCATCGATGAACATGACAAGATCGTCGGCGTGAGCGAGGAATTTTTAAAAGACCGCATCGCGCGTTTTATGAAGTACCGCCAGACCTTGAGCAAACGCCAAGATGAATATGAAGAAAAATTGGAAATCTGTGATGCCGACCTTAAGGCCAAGAAAGAAGGCGCTTCTGGTGCGGCTTCTGCGGAGTAGTTGGATTTTTTTGGTAGTGGGATTGGCGTGGGCTGCGGCTGAACCGTCGATCTTTGAAGAAGGCAGCCACTGCGTAGCCTATCGCGTGCAAAAAACCGTGTTCTTTTTTAAAAAGGACACGGTCACCGGCAAAAATTGTGAAGTCTCGGCCCAGGTTCTGCCGGAAGTGGGCGGACTCTATCTGATTGAAGTGAATATTCCCATTCGCGGATTCAATAGCGACGACGCCGACCGCGATAAAGATGTAATGAAAATTTTAAAGGCTGATCAGCGGCCGGAGCTGACTTTTAAGAGTGTCTCGCACTCGGTGGAGCAGTGGCGCGAAATGTTCGCGCAACCCGGTTTTGAGCTGGCGGGGGAGTTGTTCATTGGTGAAAAATCATTTCCGGTGAAGTTGCAGTCACGCTACATCCAGCACGAGGACTCCGGCGAGATTGACGGCCGGGGCACGGTCCGCTTTCAGGATTTTGGTTTAAAGCCGCCCACCATCGCCGGCGGCATCGTCACCAGCGTGAAGCCGGATTTGGAATTGCACTTTCATCTCACCAGCCAGCGTATTTTGGGCGCGGATTCGATTCGTCCGGTGAAAGCTGTGACGGAAGTTAAGGGAGGCAAGTAAAGTGCCGCAGTTGGTGTTGGTTCGTCATGGCGAGTGCTTGTGGAATAAAGAAATCCGTTTTACCGGTTGGGTCGATATTGATATGAGCGAAAAAGGCCGCGCTGAGGCCACGCAAGCCGGCGTACTGTTAAAAAAAGACGGTTTTAAATTCGACGTGGTCTATACCTCCGTACTCAAGCGCGCGATTCGCACGCTGTGGCTGGTGCAAGAGGCCATGGACGCGATGTTTTTGCCGGTCCACACTTCGTGGCGCTTGAATGAACGCCATTACGGCGCTTTGCAAGGTTTAGACAAGAGTGAAACCGCGGCCAAGTATGGCGAGGAGCAAGTGAAACTCTGGCGCCGCAGTTACGATACGCCGCCGCCGCCGTTGCCGGACGCGGAATTTGACAAACAACGGCGCGAGCCGCGCTTCAGCGGCATATTGGAAAAAGAATTTCCCCACGGTGAAACTTTAAAGACCACGCTCGACCGCTTGCTGCCGCTATGGAACACCGAAATCGTTCCCAAGGTGAGCCGGGGTGAGCGCGTGCTGATCGTGGCGCATGGCAACTCGCTGCGCGCGCTGGTCCAGCATTTGGAAAAACTAACTCCCGATCAAATCATGCAGATCAATATTCCAACCGGTACCCCGTTGGTTTACGAGCTCGATGATAAACTAAACGTGAAAAGCAAAAAGTATTTAGGCGATCCCGAAGAGATCGCGCGCGCGCAAGCAGCGGTCGCCGCTCAGGGCAAGAAAAAATAAATTTCGCTTATTTCCAGACTTTAAATTCCACGCGGCGGTTTTTCTGCCGGCCTTGAAAATTGCCGTTGTCGGCGATGGGCTGCGATTCGCCAAAACCGG
>JANMVK010000638.1:0-9166 GCA_031392725.1 Pseudobdellovibrionaceae bacterium | reverse complement strand
GCACCTTTCGCGATGAGCGCTGGGCCATGCTGGAAGTGGAAGACAACGGCCCCGGAATCCCGGGCGATTTACAGGAACGGATTTTTGAACCCTTCTTCACCACTAAATCCGAGGGCGAAGGCACCGGATTGGGCCTAAGTTTCAGCCGCGAGTTCGTGCGCCAGTTCGGCGGCGAAATCTCCTGCGATTCGGAACCCGGGCACGGCGCCGTATTTCGCGTTCAGCTGAAGGTGGAGGCCTGAGGTGAGAGTTATGGTGGTGGATGACGAACCTCTGGTTCGCTTGGCCTTGCGCCGCGTTTTGGAAAAACGCGGGCATACGGTCAGCGAATGCGAGGACGGCCAGACCGCCCTTGAGGCCTGGACGGCGTTTCAACCCGAATTGGTATTTTTAGATGTATTGATGCCCCGTATGTCGGGTCCTGATCTGCTAAAATCCCTATCGCTCAAGTTACGCGGCCCAGCTAAAGTCATCTTGATGAGTGCCTTCGCTGGGGAGTATGATTTGCTCAAGGCTAAGTCATTAGGCGCGGATTTATTTGTAGCCAAACCTTTTGACGATATATTTTCCGTGGTTTCGACGGGTGAGGAATTATTCGGTGGCGGTTGATAAGAAGAAAAAAGTCGTCGTAAAGAAAAAAGTCCGGCCCTATCCCATCGAGGGTACGATGGTTAAGGGCACGGTGAAGGTGGTCTTGGCCATCGTTCGGGTCAGCCCTAAGGGAATTGTCGCGCAAATCCGATCGGGAATTTGTCAGGTCGGCATTCACTATGAATGTCAGTTCACCCTGCCGGTTTCCGTATATGCCGTTCATGCCAATGTTCAGGTTTATAAAACTTATGATGGCATTGAATCCAAGACCCACAAAATTCAGCGGATCGCGGAAATGCTTTTCATAAAATTGCCCGATGGCGACCAGAATAAAATCCGCAATTTTTTAAACGCAGTCGGGCAAAAGGAATGAGAGTTATTTCCGGGAAGTTTAAAGGCCGTCACCTGACCGCCTTTCAGGCGGATAATATCCGTCCGACTACTGACCGGGTCAAAGAGTCCCTGTTTAACATTTTGATGGGCCAAATCGAGGACGCACGCGTACTGGATTTATTTTCGGGCACCGGCAATTTGGCGATAGAGTGCATCTCGCGGGGGGCGGCTTGGGTCGATTTAGTCGAGAACAACCGCAAGAGCCTGGATATTATCCGGGAAAACATGGCGACGCTTAAAATTGACGGTGGCTACAAAGTCTTCCCCATCGACGTCTTTAAATACATAAAACAGTATGACGGAACGGCCTATAACGTGGTGATCGCGGACCCGCCCTTCACCCGCATGTGGGCCCATGATCTGGCCGAGGCCATCGGCGCCAGCCGGCTGGTGGCGCCGGGAACGACGGTGGTGATTGAAGCCAGTTCCAAGGAGCGGATGGAGCAGTCTTACCCCGGCTTAATTCGCTTGGATCAGAGGAAGTTTGGTGATAAAAATTTGAACTTCTTTGAGCAGAGGTCCGGAGCACATGACTAAAGCCATTTACCCTGGAAGTTTTGATCCGATCACTCTTGGACACCTGGATATTATCCGCCGCATTTCACCGTTGTTTTCGGAACTCGTCGTGGTGGTGGCCAATTCGCAACGCAAACAATATCTGTTCACACTGGAAGAGCGGGTCCAGTTGATTCGCGACAATCTAAAGGAGCTGCCCCAAGTGCGCATCGACAAATGCGACGGCTTAATTACCGAGTATGCCGAATCGATCGGCGCGCGGGTGATGGTGCGCGGCCTGCGCCAGGTGTCGGACTTTGAATATGAATTCGCCATGGCTAATATGAACCGCAAATTAAAAGATTCAGTGGAAACCATGATCGTGTTCACCCGGCCGGAGTACAGTTTTGTGGCCTCGCACATGGTGAAGGAAGTCGCCCACCATGGCGGTGATTTATCAAACTTGGTGCCCGGCAATGTCAGTGAAGCGCTTAAGAAAAAGATTGCCGGTAATGTCAATCCTAAGAGGTAGATCTTGTTATCGAAAAAAGGCAAATCTCTAAGACCCTCTCCCACCTTAGCCATCGCGGCTAAGGCTAAGGAGTTGGCGGCCCAAGGCCATCATGTGATTTCACTGTCGGTGGGCGAGCCCGATTGGGACACTTACGAAAATATCAAACAGGCGGGCATTGCGGCCATTCAGGCCGGACAAACCAAGTACTCCGCCAGCAACGGCACTCCGCAGTTGCGCCACGCCATTGTTCAATACACCGCCAAACAATTGGGTATTGAATATAAACCCTCGGAAGTCACAGTCAGCACCGGCGCCAAATTTATTTTGTTTTCCGCCTTGCAGATGCTGTGTGATCCGGGTGATGAAGTTTTGGTGCTGGCGCCCTATTGGGTGAGTTATCCGACCATGGTGGAGTTGGTCGACGCTGTTCCGGTGATTGTGCCTTCGGATGAATCGACCGGTTTTAAACCCAACGCCTTTCAAATCGAAAAATTTATTACGCCTAAAACTAAGTTGATCATGCTCAATTCGCCCAATAATCCCACGGGCGCGATGTACACCAAATCGGAGATCAGCGAAATCGCCAAAATGCTCGAGCGCCATCCCAATGTGATGGTGATTAGCGATGACATTTACAATCAGCTGCTGTTCACCGGTGAGAAAGTGGCGCCGCATCTGTTGCACGCCTCTCCGTCCTTAAAAAACCGCGTGGTGGTGGTCAATGGCGCCTCAAAAAGTTTTTCCATGACCGGCTGGCGCTTGGGTTGGGCGTTAGGACCGGAGAACGTCATCAATGCGATGACCAATTATCAGTCGCAAACGGTGAGTTGCGCGGCTCCCTTCACTCAAGCCGCGGCCTTGGCCGGACTGCAGGGCGGCGACAGCGAGTTGATCGCCAATCTGGAAAAATTGAAAGATCGCCGCAATTTATTTGTCGAAGCGCTTAATAATATTCCGGGATGGAAATGCGCCCTGCCGGAGGGCGCGTTTTACGTGTGGGCCAATGTGCGGGGAATTCTCGGCAAGATTTATAAAGGCCGGTCACTGGAATCCTCCGCCATGCTGGCGGCGGCGTTGCTCGAAGATCAAAAGGTGGCCGTGGTGCCGGGTGGTGAGAGCGGTGTAGAGGGTTATTTACGTTTGAGTTTCGCGGTTCATGAGCGCGATCTGAACGAAGCCGTGAAGCGCTTGCGCGCCTTTACCGAAGGCCTGTTCAATAAGTAGAGGCGGCCCAGCCTAAAGCCGCGTCCAAGTTGTGATCCCTCAAGGTCCGCCATAGTATAGAGAGAGCAGGGGGACCGCTAAGTGTCATACTGGACTTTAATACAGGTCATTTTCGATTTATTTGTGTTCGCAACCATCACCGCGATTTTCTGGCGCATCCGCCGGCCGCCGCAAGATGATCCGCGCTTGAGCCGCGGCCTGCAACTTCTGCAAACCAAAATCACCGTGCTCGAGGATTTATCCGACCGCACGGAAGCTCAGGTGAAGCAACTCACCACTCTGATCGATCAAAAAACCCGCGCCCTGCAAAACAAAGTGATCGAAGCCGAGCAGCAAATTATTAAAATCGATCACTCGATGGCGGAGAGCGCCGATATGGTGCAGGAAAATATTCCGCACGAGGAAATGGTCGAGCGCCACCGCACCATTGAATATGTGAAAGCGGCCCGCATGGCCAATTCCGGCGCCACTATCGAGCAAATTTCCGCTAAGGTGCAACTGCCGCGCGAGCAGCTCGAGTTGATCGCTAAGTTTAACCGCGACCAGTTGATGTTTGATGAAACCCAATTGCCTGATTGGGCGTCCAAGGCCGCGGCCAAGGACAGCAGCAAAGATTTCGGCATGGGCGAGATGGATTTTGTCGGTAATCTCGACAAACCTAAACCTGATTTCCAAACCCTGGCCACGATCGAAAGCAATTTCAAAAAAGCCGTGGAAACCCACCGGCGCGCGGATGTAGCCGCCTCGCAGTCGATCATGGACACCAAGATGGGCGAGACCATCAAGGCCGGGTTCAATAACAGCATGGAAACCATGCAGCCCGCGATGATCGCCGTCAAAGCGACCGCGCAAACTCTAAAAGATAAATTGGTCGCGACCGCTGAAGATATGCTGCGCCAGCAACATCAGCCTCCAGTGGTTTCTCCGGCTCAAACTTTTTTAACAATGCCGTCGAAACACACAGTCTCCACCAATGCCTTTAACCTCGGCAATCCGTCGCCAATCATCCGCGACGATAAGGCCACCGTTAAAAAAGTAATTTTCCCGCGTATCGATAAACCTCCGATCAGCTAACTCCCCGGATCCTGGTGGCCGCGCCGAGTTGGACGGTTGACCGAACGCTTCCCGGACATGATTTTGTCCCGGCTCCAATGCAAAGGGGTTGGAGGTACGGTACGGCTGTTGCTATATTCGTCGGTGATGAAGGCCAAGCTAAAAAAACCCAACAAACCTGTTCGATCCTCTGAGGTTCCCGCCACCTCCGGCATGCTCTACGAAATGGAAGGGCACTTGTGTCACCGGATGGACTCAGGGTTTCGCAAAATGGAGTCGAAGATGCATGACATGGGGGCGGAGCTGAGGGCGGAGCTGAAGTTAGCCACGACTGAAGCGGTTCATCAGTCAGAAGCGCGCTTGATTCATAGAATGGATGCGGGATTTCATGAAGTTAAATCAGAACTGCACCGGGTGGCCTTATTGGTCGAAGATCAGAATGCCAAGAATAGATATGTTCTAGATGGCTACACGCAACTTTATGAAATAATCATGCAGAAATTCCAAGCGTGACCGTTCTCACTCCCTCGGAAAATATTTTGCGTGAGCATTTTCAGCTCGAAAATTTTCGTCTTGGACAACGCGAGATCATCACGTCTGTGCTCAATAATAAAGATGTGCTGGCCGTGCTTCCCACCGGCGGCGGCAAGTCGCTGTGCTATCAATATATCGCTGTGGCGCGTGAGCAGCTAGTTTTAGTGATCTCACCATTGATCGCATTAATGAATGACCAGGTGGCTTCACTCACCCGTATGGGTGTTCCCGCTGGTTGTTTGCACTCGGGGATGAACATGGACGCCAAGCGCGATGTGTTCCGCCGTCTCAATCGCGGCGGACCATTTGTGCTCTATGTGTCGCCCGAACGCAGCCAAAAAGACGGCTTTCAGACCTGGATCAAAGATTTTAAGATCGCGCTATTCGCGGTTGATGAAGCCCACTGCGTATCACAATGGGGCCATGATTTTCGTGAGGAGTACGCGCAGCTCGGCAGTCTTAAGGCCACTAGGCCCGAAGTTCCCGTGTTGGCGTTGACCGCTTCGGCGACTCCTTTCGTGTTGAACGATATCGCCAAGCAGTTGGGTTTGAAATCACCCGCGCGGCATGTTCACGGATTTTACCGGCCCAATCTTTATTACCAAGTGGAAACTTGCGCTGACGAGTACGAGAAATTGCGCATGCTCAAACAAAGCCTGCGGCAAAATCCCGAGGGCCGCGTGCTGATTTATTGCGGCACCCGCCGCACCACTGAGGAATTAGCCGCGGAATTGGACAGCGAATTCAAGCAAACCGCTTTTTACCATGCGGGAATGGGCACTAAAGACCGTACTGAAACCCAAGAGGCTTATGCCAATGGCTCCCTTAGAATTTTAATCGCGACCAACGCTTTTGGAATGGGCATCGATCATCCCAATGTGCGTTTGGTGGTTCATTATCAAATGCCCGCAAATATTGACTGTCTTTACCAGGAAATGGGCCGCGCTGGCCGGGATGACAAACATTCCACCTGTCTCATGCTGTACGCAAAAAAAGACAAAGGCCTGCAATCATTTTTTATTCAAAGCACCAAGGCTCCGCCTCATATCGTAAGTTCCCGCTGGCGTTCGCTGGAAAATTTAGTGGAATACGCGGAAGGCGGGGAGTGCCGCCACGCTGAGATTTTGACCTACTATCAAGACTCACAACGGATCGAGAGTTGCGGACACTGCGATGTGTGCGATCCGAAGTCGCCTCGCGCGATTCAAAAACCGCCGGAACCGTTGGTGGCGCGGGCCGCGACCACCAAACGTAGAAAATCCGCGACTCGCGCGGCGGATGTGATGCTGTTGACGCCCGATCAAGACCGGGTGTTTGAAATTTTAAGAATGTGGCGCAAAGAAAAAGCCAAAGAACTGGATGTTCCCGCATTCGTGGTGTTCAGCGACCGCACACTCCGCCACTTGGCGCAATTGCATCCGACCCGCAAAGAAGATCTGCTTGAAGTCTACGGGATGGGTGGCGCCAAGGTCGAACGATTTGGGACTGAGCTGCTGTCGGGTCCCCTGGCGGATTCGTAAATGGCTTTGACGCGGTTTTACTTGCGACGTCGCAAGTGAAAACAGCCCGCCAATGGCTGGCTGAATATTCGGCTACCCACCAGCATCCGGTAAACAAAAAAATCCACACGTTCTGTGTGCCGGCCATCGCCTTTTCTGTACTCGGTCTCGCTTGGCATTTGCAGATTCCAGGTTTTTGGTGGGCCAATGCGGCCAGCGCAATTGCGCTATTCTCCCTAATTTTTTATGCGCGGCTCGGAACGGGCCCGATGGCCATGATGACCGCGACTCTGGCCACCATGTTTGGCGTCATTCTCGCGCTGGAATGGGAAACTGAACTGCCAATGGTGCCGATTTATTTAGGAATATTTATTGTGGCTTGGATTGGTCAGTTTGTTGGCCATCACATCGAGGGCAAAGCCCCGTCGTTTTTTGAAGATCTAAAATTTTTGTTGATTGGTCCGTTGTGGGTCTTTTATCAGCGATTATTTCAACGTGATTAACAAACCCAAGGCGGCGAAGCCAATTGTCGAGCAGGCAATCATAAGCGCGCCCAGCTTAAAGATGATGTCGGCCTTAAACTCAGCAAAGTCAGCCCGTAATTCTGCAATGTCACTTTTCGTTGCCACTTCTTCCTCTATTGCCGCCATTACCAATTGCACTTGAGCCTCGGCTTGGTCTCGTCCAAAGCCGGCTGCCTCTAAGACTTTAATATACTTGAGAGCGTTGAACATCGCTAGCCTCCTGAAATTCAACTGTCAGTTCGAGGGCTTAGATGCAATTTTGAGACGGAGCCGCTGAGAAAACCAATGGGTTCTGAAGAATGGCGATGGACGGCTTTCGGCGGTGCTGGTCGGAAAGCCGGAATAAAATTAATTGAGGGACTGTTTAAAATCCTTACTTTTCCGGACGGTTGAATTTTTTTGTTCGCGAGATCAGCGCAAAATTCAATATTGGAATTGTTCGAAGAAGAATACGCTGATGAGCTTGGCATTCCGTAACCAACAACTTGCCTGAGCCACATTTGATGACCACGGAGTGGTTGGCTCCTTTATTTATTTTAATCGCAGCGACTGGGCCATTTTTTTAAATTTCGGCAGGAAGAGTGAGGCTTGGTCCGTTGCGCAAACTCCGTCGAGCATGATCCAGGATGTGTCGTCATTCAGAATAACGTGCACGGCCTTATTATCCTTCGGCCGAGATTTTTCCACAGCTACAATTTCCACTCCTTCTAGACCAAGAATTTTTTCTGGCCGAACGGACTCGATCTTAAAGTTATTGGGATTGGATCGCGCATAAACGGACTGAAAAAACTGCGAGGCGTTTTGCACTGTCACTCGTGGCGCGGTTCCGCGGACCACCTGACCCAGACTGAAATGGGGAATGGATCCGGGTTTGTCGTCAGTCGCGGCGATCACGGCTGTAGCTACCCGGTTCAATCGCGAAAGCGGCGCTTCGACCGTAAATTTATATTTTAAGCCGTCAAAGGGGTCGGCCAAGCTCGGGGTAATTTGCGCCGAGTAAACCATTCTTTTGACGAGCGGCGAATCGGCCGGATTTTGATAGGATCCAATGACTATTTCGATTGATGTGTCTGTCTGTATACCTAGGGTCCATTGGTAAATATTCGCGTTTTTCATTTTTCGATTGATCAGCACCCCAGCTTTCCCTTTTCCTTGAACCGACTCCTTACTGAGCACAGTGCCTGAAGCCACCGCGGATTGAGATAGACTCTCGAGAGAAAGGCCGTCGGGGTTTCTTGAAGTCAAAAGAGGGACAGACGTGCCCGCTACCGATATCGCGGAATCTGGGCCGACGAATCCACCCATTTCCGGCTTCAATTTAAATTGGAGTGGGATCGTGACGCTAACAGAGCATCCGGGAATCTTGCGGATAGCCCACTTGTCCGCAGCTACAGAATTGAGACTTATCAACGATAAAAACAACGCATATTTTGAGTACAGCATTCCTAATATTGTATATTCTTGCGGGTTGCCGTCACGCGGTTTTTGACGCGGAAATCATCGGAGCGATCATCAAACACTGGTTTGCTGACTAAACTGCGATCAGTATTTTGTTAACGAGCTGAATCCTTAACAAACCGGCTGACATAATACCGAATCAAATAATCCATATTGATAGGATGATCATTATAAGTCCAATTGAGCTGCCCGAAGGCAGCCCAAGTGGCTTGCAGAATATCTTTGGGTTCGGATTCTTCGGTTTTCACCGTGCCCGGCACATAATGAGCGCCGGCGGTTGAATAACTGACGGCGATAGTACCGGGCGCGCGCACACTGAAGATCAATTTATAGCCATTCCGAAAAAGCATGAAATCAGCTTTGGTTTTGGAAATCCCATAAATCCGCAAATTGCCATGGGTCGAACCCTTAAGTTGGTTAAAGGCGGAGGCCGCCTCGATAAAACAAGCCTTCAAATCTTGAATAAAATCCAAGGTGTCGCCATCGAGTTGGCGCGTTGGATCGAAACCGGCTTCCATTTCGACGACGCCGGCCTCTTCCATCTGCTGTTCAGCAAGGACGAGTTCCTTGATCCAATTGAGTTTTTCCACCGAAAACCCCCCACTGTGACGCTTACGGAGAACTAACTAAGATGCGCCACAGCATTATGATTTCGCGCATCCTCGGGATTGTCAAGATTCTCTGTCTCCGACAACACCCCAGAGGACTTCGGCGAATTCAAAAACCGCACTTCATGGCCGTGAACCGCGTTTTTATAGGGGGAGTCCGACGAGTTGGCCACCTGCCAGTAGCTCAAAGAACCCTCTACAAACACCAGTGCCCCCACCTGTAGGGAATCCACGCAGCGCTCGGCCAGGGGTCCCCACACAAACACCGAATGC
>JANMVK010000605.1:0-1321 GCA_031392725.1 Pseudobdellovibrionaceae bacterium | reverse complement strand
AGAATCAGAATACCTAAAATTCTCGATTGGACAGATTTCATTGGGCTACTCCTCCTGTCTCCCCGAACAAAAAAAACGGCCCCTTGCGGAACCGTTTCAAATTTCAATTGCAGGCTAAGTACTACTTCACTGCCGGCTTGGAGTGTACGGCATACTTTTCGAATTCGCCGTACTCATGCAGCTTATTATAAAGCGTCTTGATGGTGATCCCCAAGGCGTTAGCGGCCTGGGTCTTATTGCCATCAAAATAGTTCAACGCTTTCAAAATATAGCGCTTCTCAAGCTCATGCAAAGTCATGGTGGGATCATAATCATCAATCACGACTTTATGGTCGGGATTGCGGATATGGTCCGGCAAATCGCCGGGCATAATAATGTGACCTTCGCTGAGAATCTGCAAGCGTTCGCAAACGTTTTGCAATTCACGGATATTTCCCGGCCAGTCATATTTCATCATGATCTTCATCGCGTCTTCTGACATCTGACGGCCGCGGTTTAAGAAACCGGCGGTGTTAGTTGAAAGAAAGTGCTCGATCAACGCGGGAATATCTTCTTTCCGGCGGCGAAGGGGCGGCGAGTGAACCATAATAGTGTTGATGCGGTAGAAAAGATCTTCGCGGAAATTGCCGCGCAGAACTTCTTTATCCAGTTCTTTATTGGTCGCGCTGAGCAAACGGACGTCCACGCGGATGGGATCTTTACCGCCAACGCGGTAAACTTCGCCTTCCTGGAGGAAGCGCAACAATTTGGCTTGAATGCCGGGAGTGAGCTCACCGATTTCATCGAGGAACAAAGTTCCGCCGTGAGCGACTTCCGCTAAACCAATTTTGCGGGAATAAGCGCCGGTAAAGGCACCTTTCTCGTGTCCGAAAAGCTCGCTCTCTAAGAGCGTCTCGCGGAGGGCGCCGCAGTTAATTGCGACGAAAGGCTTGTGACGGCGGTTTGAACGCTCATGAATCGCATTCGCGACGAGCTCCTTACCGGTACCGCTTTCACCTAATACTAAGACCGTAGCATTACTTGGTGCTACGCGATCCACCATCCGCATGAGTTGGCGCATGACTTCCGACTTGTAGACAATGCGTTTGTTCTCAGTGACAGTAGGTGTAGAAACTCCGCCCGGATTGGCGGTTGGTAGACTAGTGGTCTCCCCATCAAAGTGAGAAGATTTATCCATACCCGACATACGTACGACCCCATTCTTTCTGTTGTCTCAGCTTCCCCCCGGACTGTTACAACACATTGCGTCTTATACTCGACACGGTGTTCTAACAGATGCTGAAATGTTATGCAAGTCTTTTTTGCAGGGCGCCATGTAGTT
>JANMVK010000602.1:0-4410 GCA_031392725.1 Pseudobdellovibrionaceae bacterium | reverse complement strand
GTCGGAATGGCCCACCGACATTAGAATTTGATCCCAGTAAAAAAAAGCAAAGCCGGTGAGAGCGGTCAACATGCCGGCCAGCTGAATGCGCGTGGGAATCTCTTTATAAATATAAATGCTGAGCGCGGCGAAGGTGAGCGGTGCCAGCTGAATCAGAATTTGCGCGTTGCTCGCGGTGGTGAGCTCCACGCCTTTCATGTAACCGTAATAATTGATCGCGAGCAAAATTCCGGCGACCAATCCCTGCCAGGGCGGCGCCTTTAAGATCTTCAGCCATTTAGGTTTGGTAAAAACAAAGATACCGATCAGAATCGCGCTGGCCACCGCCATGCGGAACCAGACTATGGTCCCGGAGGAAAAAGTGTGAAGCGCCACTTTCAACGCCACCGCCAGCACCGCCCAGCTAAGGGCGGTGGTAACGGCCATCCAGAGGCCGACGGTGCGCGGTTGCATTAAAGAGTCATGGTTTCTAAGCGGCGGATGCGTTCTTCAAGGGGCGGGTGAGTGGCGAGCAGGGCCATGAAGCCTCCGGGATGTCCGGAAATTTTCAACGTGGCGACAGAATGTTGAGAGTCATCCACCTGTCCGTAAACTCCTTGCAGGGATCTCAAGCCTCGCAACATATGTTCGCGACCGGCTAAGCGGGCGCCACCTGCGTCGGCGCGAAATTCACGCCGGCGGGAGAACACGGCGACCACCATGCTGCCGAAAATACTCAACACGATTTGCAAAGCGTAGAACACAACCATTTCCAACATCGGCCGCGCGCGTTCTGACGCTTGGCTGGCGACGAGCGATGCCACGACCCGGGCTACGATCAAAACCAGAGTGTTAATTACACCTTGGAGCAAAGTCATGGTGACCATGTCGCCGTTGGCGATGTGGGCGATTTCATGTCCGAGAACGCCTTCAATCGCCTGATCATCCATGCGTCCGAGCAGGCCGGTGCTGACCGCGACCAGCGAGCGCGCCTTGGTCGGGCCGGTGGCAAACGCATTCACTTCCGGTGAATCAAAAATTCCCACTTCAGGCATGGCCGGCAGCTTCGCCTTTTGCGCCAGACTGTAAACCATGTCGAGCAATTTGCGTTCGCCGGGATTTTGCGTTTGCGGGCTAATCACTTTCACGCCCATCATCCACTTGGCCATGATTCGGGAGAGGGCCAAGCTGATAAAAGCGCCGCCAAATCCGATAACGGAGTAAATAACGATCATTCCTTCGAAGCCGGCGAGCTGGACTCCAAAAAAGGCTTGGACCAGACCCAAAACAATGGTCAAGGTCAGCATCACCAGAATATTCACCGCGATAAACAACACGATTCTTTTAGCTATGGCAAACATGGAAACGGTCCTCCTTCTTTAGTCCGTAATACCACAAAATGTGGGACGTGGTCGCGTTCTGTCAAGCCCGGCCTTTACAGAAAATCCCTAGCAATTAAAATAGGTTAATAACAGGAGCTGATCATGCGCCATCTCTTTTACATGGCCTCGCTGGCACTCGGGATCATCATCGCGGGGGCCACTTATTTTTGGACTCCCGCCGCTTGGTCGCTGGTGGTCTTTGGCCCGTTGTTTCTGATCGGTCTCAATGACTGCATGCAAACTAAACAGGCGATCCGCCGCAACTTCCCCATCATTGGCAATCTCCGTTACTTTTTTGAACTGATTCGGCCCGAGCTTCAGCAGTATTTTGTCGAAAGCAATCAGAGCGGGCGGCCCATTCCCCGCGAAATGCGCGCGGTGATTTATCAGCGGGCCAAGGGTCAAACGCAAACGTTGCCGTTCGGCACCCAGTTGGATGTGCACGCGGAACACTATGAGTGGATCAATCATTCCATCGTACCCAACGTGCACAAACACGAGGACGCGCGGGTGATCGTGGGCGGCAAACATTGCAAGCAACCGTACAGCGCGAGTTTGCTGAATATTTCGGCCATGAGTTACGGCGCGCTTTCCAGTGCCGCGATTTCCGCGCTGAACAAAGGCGCGGCCAAGGGCAAATTTTATCACAACACGGGAGAGGGCGGCATCAGTCCGCACCATCTGCTCGGCGGAGATTTGGTGTGGCAAATCGGCACGGGATATTTCGGCTGCCGCCATCCCGATGGGCGCTTCAACGGCGATGCATTTCGTGAGCGCGCCACATTACTCAACGTCAAGATGATTGAAATTAAATTGTCCCAAGGAGCCAAGCCCGGCAAGGGCGGATTACTCCCGGCCAATAAAGTCAGCGAGGAAGTGGCGAAAATCCGTTTGGTGCCAAGGGGTCAAGACGTGATTTCTCCTCCCGCGCATTCGGAATTCTCCACGCCGGTGGAGCTTTTGCAATTTGTCGGGCGTCTGCGCGATCTCAGCGGCGGCAAGCCGGTGGGATTTAAATTGTGTGTGGGCACGAAGCGCGAATTTATCGGCCTGTGCAAAGCCATGGTGGAATCGGGCATTACGCCGGATTTTATTACGGTGGATGGCGGCGAGGGCGGCACCGGAGCCGCGCCCTTGGAATTTTCCAATTATATGGGGACGCCGCTGCAAGATGGGTTGTCCTTTGTGGTCGACACCTTGCGCGGATTCAATTTGAAAAACGACATCCGCGTGATCGCTTCGGGAAAAGTCTTAACCTCGTTTAGTATCGTCACGCGCTTGGCGCTCGGCGCCGACATGGTCAACTCCGCGCGCGGGATGATGCTTTCCCTTGGCTGCATTCAGGCCTTAAAGTGCAACACCAACGAATGCCCCACGGGTGTCGCCACCACCGATCCGAATTTGGCTAAGGGCTTAGTGGTTCCGCACAAAGCCGAGCGCGTGTACCGCTTTCACCGCGAGACCATTCATCACTATGCTGAGTTGCTCGCGGCCATGGGCTACGAGAGCGCGGCTGAACTGCACCGCTCCGACGTGAACCGCAGGCTGACGGACGGCCATGTGAAAACCTACGAGGATCTTCACCCCTCCATGCCCTCTGGTTTTTTGCTCAACCCCGACAACTGGAACAAATTGAGCGCGGAATGGCAGAATGCCCTGCGCGACGGTCAGGCCCATAGTTTCGCTGCCGCCAGCAACTCGCGCGACGCCCATGTTCTCGCAATGTAGTTTAATTTCCTAAATAGCCGTCGATGGCGCAGTTCGAGCCGTTGGCATAAACTTCGGTCCACGCCAGAGGTTTTTGCACGTGGCTGATATCGATGGGATCGGCGTCGCACGCGGGCCTACCTAAAATTACCGCATCAATTACGCTCGCCTCACCTAAGTCATAGGGCACGCCCTGGGCATTGAAAAATGTGGTTGAGAACGGGCTGTCAGGCCAAGCAAATAGCGTCAGCGTGGCGTTGAAGTCATTGTGCCGGCGAAAAACATAGCGGTTGGGGGAGCCGATCTGGCATTCATCCACCACCACCACGCCGTTGACCATGGCCGAGAAATACTCCGGAAGCACTGTCGCGCTTTGAAAAGAAACGGTGAGCTGGGAGGTGTACCCCACATCGGTGCAAACTCGGTTGAGTTCACTGGGGGGCTCGGTGATCAGAGAGCAGCCGGACAGCACCGGGATTGCGATAAGGTAACGGAGAAGGCGGACCATGCACCCTCATTCTAACAGCGGCACATGGTCATAAACACACCGGGTCTCAAGCTGACACGGGTTCAAACAAGATATTTAGAAACTTATGAAAGAGTGTAGAACTAATTCCGTATTCTTGGCTAAAAATTGACCAAGTTCGTGCATATTCTCTTCGCGATTCACCTTGTCGCCGTAAACCAAAATGAAGTTGGCTTTGTCATTCAACGGAAACTTAAACTGCGGTCCCACGGTCAATGATCGTTGAGGCGCCTTGCTTTTGTTTTCAGCTTCGGACTTATTGTAGAAAATGTCTTCAAAAATCGCACTCACGCCGCCGGCGAGTTTGGGTTTGCCGGCCCATAAACTTATCCAATGTTCGATCTCGTGTTGCTTGGTGGCGACGGCGACATCATTGACTTCAAAACCGTACTCATCGGTGAATGACGTCCGGTAGGAGGCGCGGGATTGCCACGAATAATAATAGCGTTGCTCGATTCCGCCGGCCAGCCAGCGGTTAAAAACTTTTTCCACCACAAAGTGATTGCGAAAGCGGGCAATCTGACCCGATTGTTTGCTGGATTTGCTGTTGGGAGTGTATAGGCGGAAAGCCCAGAACAGGCCCATGTCCCAGGGCAAATAGGCCAGCTCGGGATCGCGTACCTCGAGGATAAAATCCTGCAGCATAAATTCCTGTTCGTTATTCTTGGCGCCGTTGTAGCGGTCGGTACCGGCGGTTCCATAGGTAAAGGGTAAGCGCAGCGAAAAGCGCAGTCCGCCACTTAAAAATGTGTGAAAGCTAAAGTAGTTGTAGGAACTGACTCGGCCGCCGGACTCGGTGGCTTTATCGAATTCCAT
>JANMVK010000505.1:0-5879 GCA_031392725.1 Pseudobdellovibrionaceae bacterium | reverse complement strand
CATTCATATGATTATAAACAATTTTGTGGCCAACGGCGCTGTCGGCCAGGTGGAACTCTGTTATTACAATGAATCTCCCGCGCAAATTTGCGCGCAAATGGGCGGATCGTTGAATCCAGTGACTGGCGCTTGTGAAAACTTATTTGGGAATTGCGCCAGTAACCCATACAATTTACAGAATCCGTGTTCACCATTGCCGCCCCCTGGGCCACCGGTCTTGCCGACCGTTAGCTGTCCAGCATTTGTTGGGGCAACCCCGACTGGGCTGACGTGGAAACAAGTTTATATGGCTAGAGGAATTAACCCGTCATTTCAAATGGATTGCGAGTGCCAATGGATATGCTCCCCTTGACGAAAACAAAAAAGAATCGTGGCGTGTCCATGATCAGCATGCTGTTCGCGATGGCCATCACCGGTGTGCTGATCGTGGCCGTGATGCTGATCGTGGACCAAGTCACTCGGGCCATTGCCAGAAACAACGCCAATGATTTAGTTGAGGTTGCGGTGCGCACGATCCAGGGGATCGTGACCAACAAAGATTTGTGCGACAATGCCTTGCGTGGCGCCGGGCCCAACGCCAAATTAAATTTCAATGGCGGGCCGGATATTCCGGTCGACAGGATTTATGCCCAAACTTCGGCAGACATTGTGGCGGGGCGCAATACTCTCGTGCTGCGCAATGGAAGCAACATCGGCGCCGGATACAGAGTGGAAGAAATGGTTTTTGGAAAGCGGCCGGGTGACGTGGGTCAGCCTCTGACTGTGGGCGGTGTGGCTTACACTACGTACGCCGGTCAAATTAGAATTAGGATTACCGGCGGCGGGAGTATGCGGGATCGGTTTATTCCCTACAATGCCGTGGTGAATGACGCCGGAAACTCAATTGATCGCTGTTACCAGGATTCCTCGGTTCAATTTATGTGCGAACAATTGGGTGGGTCCTGGGATGCTGCCGCCGGCCAATGCACCCGATTGCTAAACAAAATCCAAACGGATTGCAGAGTGGTGCTGGGTCCTAATCCGCCAAGTTGCCCTCTTGGCGATCCTCCAGCTACCAAATGCACTAAACTCTTTTTTATCTCAGGCTTTAACCCAGACGGAACGCCCCAGTGCAACTGCCAGAAGGTTTGTGTCGGAGCGCCCGCTGGTCCTGCTACCGCTGGCCCCGCGCCGGGACCCGGACCCGGTCCTGCTCCTGGCCCTGGTCCCGTGGTTGGATCGGGATCGGGAGCTGCCGCTACGGGCGGCAATTGATGACGCGTCAAAAGGGATTTTCTTTAGTATCCATTGCTGTCACCACCGCCATCGGTGGAGTTTTAGCATTGGCCATTGTGACGCTGATCGATCACGCCAGCCGGGTCATGGTCCGAGGCAATGTTGTGGACGGGCTCGACAATGTTATGCGCACGGTGAGCACCGTCATAACCAACAAGAAGTATTGCGGCAACGCGCTTCGCGGGCCGGGGGGAATTAACGACCAGATCGTTTTCTCAGCCGCGACGGCTGATCTCGCGCCGCCCAACAATGAAGTCAATGTTGAGAGTATTTACGTTCAAGATGAGTTCGGCCTTCCGGGGACAGTTCTGATTGCCCGTGGCCAACCCATTTACGGTGGAATTACGGTTCAATCCATCCGCTTTAGGGAAGTGCAACGGGGCGTGGGCCGGGGAGACGTTTTTACTTCGGGAAACACCTTACTGACCTGGCAAGGTGAAATAGAAATCGTATTGCAGTCGCCCAATGCCACACTTCTGGGCGGATTTATCAGCCGCCGCATTCCTTACAATGCGGTGACCAATGCCGCTAACAATATCGTCGATTGCTTAAAACGAACCGGCGAAGTGAATGCCATGTGCACGCAAATGGGCGGCAGCTATAATCAAAACACTGGTACTTGCGTCAACCCCAACAACACCATTGCAGTCAATTGCCAGGATGAATGCGCGCCCAACTTCCCGGGGCCTGCGTATGGCACACCCACGGCTAAATGCCCAGGTGGCATGGCCAAATATGGCCCGGATCCCACCATTCCTCCCAACATCAGATGCACCAAAGTTTTTTACGTGGCAGGCTTTGTTACCAATCCGGGACCGCCAATCAAAGCGGATCCGATTTGTGCCTGCCTGAATCGCTGTTATAAAGTTCCGCCGGCAGCGGTTCCACCACCCCCTCCGCCACCACCCCCTCCGCCGCCGCCGGGACCGCCGACTCCGCCGCCACCGCCACCACCCCCTCCGCCGCCACCGGGGAACTAACGGTTACGGGCCGGTCCTTTTATGAGGTTCACCGGCCCAGAGTTCGCAACTGTTGACCATCTGGTCGTTGAAGTTTGGCAGCGCTTCCCAGTATTTTTTTTCTAATCCCGCCACTAGTTCCGGTTTTGCCGGAGCTAGATTCCGCGTTTCACCCGGATCATTTTGCAGATCAAATACGAAATTTTCTCCAGTGGCATTGTCCACGGCGTATTTCCAATGATTGTTGTCGCGCATGGCGCGCCAAGTGTTGGAGCAATCGCGCGCGATCAATACGGGCTCTTGGTATTGTTTCATCCGGCTGGTGAAATTGCGGGAATTGACTTCGCCCTCCGCCACTCCGCGAATCAGATTCGCCAGCGAATAAAAACTCGTCTGATCATTGATGGTTTCAAGCCGCTTCTGTCCCGGCCAGCGCACTAGCAACGGCACCCTTAAGCCCGGATCAAACCATGAGGTGCCGTGAGTGAGGTGTCCGTGTTCCATATGAACCTCGCCATGGTCGCCCGCGAAAACCACCAGTGTCCGGTCAACCTGGCCGGACTGTTTGAGCCGGTCGAGCATTTGCCCGACGATGCCATCCGCGTAGAGAACATTGGCGCGGTAGATTTTTTTCAATATCGCCAGGTCCCCCTCATAGCCTTCGCTGACCGACCAATCCGTCAGCAGCTTGGGCGAATTCAACAAACCAAGAAAAGCCTCGTCGTGAGTTCCGTCAACCTTAGCCCTATAGATGGCCGCCTCGATCTGCGGATGGCCGCGCAAGACTTTGTGGTCATTGGTGAGCATCAACAGAAACGGCAATTTGGCGGGAAACTTGGTGGGACTGGCCAAATATTTCTCAATTCGCTGTTTCTCCGCGGCATCCAGAAATTGATCCCACTTGGAATCGGCATTGTAGCGGTCGATCAAGGGAAAATGCGGATACTTAAGTTGCGCGACCACAAAGTAGGGCTTGGGATTTTTGCCGTCGAGGGAGTTGAGAAAGTACTCCAGGCTCTCCTTATAGTTTTTTTCAAAATTGCTGTCGGGCGGAACCCCTTTCTTTTTTTGCTCTTCGGTCACGGTCCACGAGTTGCGCATGGGGATCAGATACATATGATATTTAATCCACAGGCCAGCCAGCCGGTATCCCACTGAATCAAACCACGTGGTTTTTAAGCGGGGGGCGGTCACACTGAACAGCGCCGTCCACCCGAGGCCGTTAAAGGCATTAGGAAACACGTAACTGCCTTGGCCGAAAAACTCCGCCACCTTGGGCATGTGGGCCGCCGCTTCTGGATTCATAAAGGGCACCATGTCTTGGCGGAGGGAGCAGACGCTGATCACTAGAATATTTGGTTTAAGCAGAAGCCCGGCGAATTCATAACGATGGTAAATAAATCGCGCGCAAAAAAACAGAACCACTAGACTGAGCACCACGCCCGTAAATTTTTGGATCACGGGAACAGTTTCCCGGCGAGAGCCTTGGCCTCGGACACCGATCTCTTCCATGGAGTTTTAGCGTGAGGCAGAAATAAGCGCACTTCCGTCAGTTCTTTTTTTTCGGGGTCGTAGCAGGAGAAAAACACGCCCACTGCGCGGATGTCGGCGCCGGTGCACACGCCAAAACCGTGGCGCTCGCCCACGCCGCCCGCAATGGCCTTGGCCGTGTTCTTCGGGCAGCGGGTGGTGAATTCCTCAGCCGCGAATTTTTTATCACATTTTATCAAGCTGGTGACTTCACCTTCGTAGGGATTTTTTTTAGGCGCGTAAAGACCCTTGATCAAACCTAAATTGACATCGGCCGCGCGCGCGGCGGTCTCGGCGCTGGGCATGGGGATGGTTTTAATATGCGCTTCGGCTTTCCCCGAGTGGTAAATGCGGACGGCACCGGCTTTGTTTTCCAACTCTGGGTTTTGCGCGATCCAAAAACTAGCGATGACGGATAGAAGCGCCAAGAAAGTCCCGGTTCATTTGTGCGATGGTCTCAAGGCTGATCTCCTTGGGACAGGCGGCGGAACAGCTGCCGGTGTTGGTGCAGCCGCCAAATCCCTCCGCGTCCATTTGCGCCACCATTTGGCGGGCGCGCTGGTCCCGCTCGGCCTGCCCTTGCGGCAAATCGGCGAGATGGGTGATTTTTGCGGCGACGAACAGCGAAGCCGATGCGTTTTTACAGGCGGCCACGCACGCGCCGCAACCAATGCAGGCGGCGGCGGCAAACGCGTGATCGGCGTTGGTCTTTGGCACGGGAATCGAATTGCCGTCCGGCGCGGCGCCGGTGTTGGCGGTGATAAATCCGCCGGCGTGTTGAATGCGGTCAAACGAAGAGCGGTCGACCACTAAGTCTTTTACAATGGGAAACGCGCGCGCGCGGAACGGTTCCACCGTCACGGTGTCGCCATTCTTAAAGCGGCGCAAATAGAGTTCACAAGTTGTAGTCGCTTTATCGGGCCCATGCGGATTGCCATTAATCACCATGGAGCACGATCCGCAAATTCCTTCGCGGCAATCGTGGTCAAACTCCACGGGCTCCTGGCCTTTGCGCACCAGCTCGTCGTTCACCACGTCCATCATTTCTAAAAACGACATGTCGGGGCTGAGATTCTTGGCTTGGAAGTCGAGGAAGCCGCCTTTAGCCTGCGGACCCGCCTGCTTCCAGATTTTCAAATTTAAATTGATGTTTTGATCAGCCATTGTGCACCTACTTGTAACTTCGTTGCGAGGGGTGAACGTATTCAAAACTCAACGGCTCTTTGTAGGCTTTCCACGCGGGTTCAAGGCCCGCGCCGCCGGCATAATCCCATCCGGTCACGTGGCAGAACTTATCGTCATCGCGCTTGGCCTCATTGTCAGGCGTTTGAAATTCCTCCCGGAAGTGACCGCCGCAAGATTCTTCGCGCTGAAGAGCATCGGTGGCCATCAACTCGCCCAGTTCCATAAAGTCAGCCACCCGGCCGGCCTTTTCCAGTTCGGCGTTTTTAAAATTGGGCTCGCCGGTGACCGCGACATCGCTCCAGAATTTTTGTCTCAACGCCCGGATTTTTTCGATCGCCGCCTTTAAACCGGCGGCGTTGCGCGACATTCCCACGTGTTCCCACATGATATCGCCCAGCTGCTTGTGCAAATCATCAACCGTGTTCTTGCCTTTGATCGCCAGCAATTTATTGAGGCGAAGGCTGACTTCCTCGCGGCTGGCTTTGAACGCATCGTGATTGGTGTCGATTTTCGGGAGAGGATTGGACGCAATATAGTGTCCCAAAGTGTAGGGAATTACAAAATAGCCGTCGGCTAAGCCCTGCATCAGTGCCGAAGCGCCGAGGCGGTTGGCGCCATGATCCGAAAAATTCGCCTCTCCCAGAACGTGCAGCCCAGGAATAGTACTCATCAAATTGTAATCCACCCATAGTCCACCCATTGTGTAATGCACGGCCGGGAAAATCCGCATGGGGAGCTGGTAGGGATTTTCGCCAGTGATCTTATGGTACATATCAAATAAGTTGCCGTATTTTTCCGCGATCGCCGGCTGACCGAGGCGTTTAATGGAATCGTTGAAATCAAGATACACGGCCTCGCCGGTGGGGCCGATTTCCACCGGCGGGACGTCCGGAGCGCCACCAACTTTGCCACCGCGGCCGGGGCCGCCCG
>JANMVK010000502.1:0-1847 GCA_031392725.1 Pseudobdellovibrionaceae bacterium | reverse complement strand
GTCCAAATCAAAGGCGCGTTGGTCAGGGTGTAGAGATAAGGGTCGGTGTATTTCCAGTCGCCGGAAAAGACGAAGTCCCGGGCCAGGACTAAATACATCATCACGTCGCCGGATTGGATCGCGAACAGAGTGAAGGAAAAGGCCACTAGCCCCAGGCAAAAAATTATAAGTCTATGACTCCACACGCTTCTTGATTGTTGACTCATATCGGCGACCCGGTCAAAATTATTGTGTGAAAGCCATTTTAGCGTTGTTCGTATTGTTAAGCGCTCCGGGATGGGCTGATACCGCCGGGCCCACTCTTTCCTGCACGCAGGAGGCTTTGGAGCAGTGTAAAGACGTGCACTTTAAGCTCGACGCCGTGGCCAACGATGAATTCTCCAAAATGTTTGAAACCCGGCGCATGAGGTTTTCCGAATGGATTAAGCCGTTGGCTCTATATATTCAGGGCGCAACGGGAATGCCGGCTTCGGTCGTCATCGCCCAGGCGGGAATGGGGTCAGATTGGGGCGGAAGTCCTGCGTTCCGTAACAATAATAATATTTTTAACCACACCTGCTGGGCGCCCAAGACCGCAATCGCCGGCGAAATTGAATTGTACGGACGAAAGTTCAGTTACAAGGCCACCTGCGGAGTGGAAAAGACCTTTGGCAAAGTGGGCCGGCCGTTTAAATTTGCGACTAAGGAAGAATCCATATTGGCCTATCTGCATATGATTTTATTTTCGCCCTCGAAATATTATAAAAATCTACAAGAGGAATTGAAGCGTGGAATCAAAAATAATCCGCCACGGCAGGCAAGTTTTAGAAGTTGCGCGAGCGTGCTGAACTATTTCTCAAGCGACACCAAATACACCGGCAATTTGCAGCAGGTGATTCAGATGGAAAAACTGGAGAGTTATGATGATCCCAAATGCTGGGAGTGTTTAGTTCAGCAAGCCAGGCAACCGGTGGCAAAATGAAGCGTAAACTGATGTGGGCTTTAATTTTGTGCGCGGGCCCTGTATTGCAAGCCCAGGTGATTCAGAGCGATTGCACTCCGGCTGAAATTAAGATTTTGCAGAGCCCGGATATCGTGAGTCAATTTGTAAAGGGCAAGATGATGGCGCAGGACTGCACCCCGCTGAAATCTGCCCCCGAAAAAGAAATGCTGCTGGTGGCCCATGTGGTGAATGCGGCGGGCGGTTATGAATCCTATATGTCGCTGTTTGAACGCAAGGGTTTCACCGAGAAGGCCACGCCGATTTTTAAGAGCTCCTTGATCGGCTTTGATATTTTTCCGGTGCTGAACAATATGGTTCACCGGTTGCTGTTCGTGCATCCCACTTCCGATAAGGTCAAACTGGTGATGTATTTGAATTTGCAAATCGCGCCGGGCACCTCCAAGCTTTCGCGCTGGGAATACACCTATGCCCAAAAGGAACTGGTGGAGGCGGCCAATAAATATTGGATGCTCGAGGCCGGGATAATGCCCAAGATTTACGACGAAAAAGGCGTGTACCGCGCGCTGCTTGAATCACGCTCGGTTGAGCTATAACTCCGAAGGTTTAAACAGTTCCACCAGAGCATTCACAAATTCTTTATCCAAAATATCGGCACAGTCGGCGTTCATTTCCTTTAGCGCCGCCATTGGCGTTGCGGGGTCCGGCTTGATCACCCGGTAACAGAATTCATCAGCCACGGCGATCAGCTTGGCCATGGGATGAATCGAAGTTTTTTTGACCTGATGGGGAAAGCCCGCGGCTTTGCAGTTTTCGTGATGCTGCTTAATGATCTGGCGCACATCATCAGGAATAGCTTCAATCTCATCAATCATCTCGTGGCCCAGCATGCAGTGAGCCTCATAGG
>JANMVK010000469.1:0-3394 GCA_031392725.1 Pseudobdellovibrionaceae bacterium | reverse complement strand
AAGCCCTGCATTCCCGCGCTCGACCAAGCCACCGTGTTGCCGTTCAAGTCGGTGAAAGTGACGATGGTGTTGCCAAAGCCCGATTGAATAAAACAACGGCCGATGGGCACATTGCGTTTGATTTTTTTCTTAGGCGCGCCTTTTTTGGGGCCGCCTTCTTCTTTGGCTTCGGTAGGTTTAGCATCTGCCATTAGTCATGACCCCTTAAACAGTTTTCTTTTTGTTAGCGATGGTTTTACGCGGACCCTTACGAGTGCGGGCGTTGGAACGAGTCCGTTGTCCGCGCACAGGCAAGCCTTTCTTGTGACGGACGCCCCGGTGACAACCGAGATCCATCAAACGTTTAATCGACAATCCCACTTCACGGCGAAGATCGCCTTCCACTTTCCATGAGCCTTCAATGATCGAACGCAATTTCGCGACGTGTTCGTCGGTCAATGCATCCGTTCGCAAAGCCATGTCAAAACCGGATTTTTCCATAATAGTTTTCGCGCGGGTTTTGCCGACTCCGTAAATGTACTGGAGGGCAATCACCACACGTTTATTCCGAGGCATATCAACGCCTGATATACGGGCCATTTAATTATCCTTGTCTCTGTTTGTGCTTTTTATTTTCGCAGATAACACGCAAGACTCCGCGGCGGCGGATGACCTTACATTTGTTGCAAATGCGCTTTACTGAGGCTCTGACTTTCATAAAAAACTCCGTCTATCCCAGGGACCATTGGATCCCACTTCTTCAGACTTAAACCGAAAAAGGGAAGCTAACTCAATGGGCCTTGACATGCAAGGCCTTAATAACTCGGCCATAAACGTCTTCGGCACTTCCGACTCCGTTCACTTCTCCATAGGGTCCATGGGCTTTGTAATAATCTTTCAAGGGACGTGTACTCTGCTCATAGGCCTCTAGGCGAGTCCTAATTACTTCTTCTTTGTCATCGGGCCGCTGCACAACCATTCCGCCGCAA
Source organism: Pseudobdellovibrionaceae bacterium (assembly GCA_031392725.1). Classification (GTDB taxonomy): domain Bacteria; phylum Bdellovibrionota; class Bdellovibrionia; order Bdellovibrionales; family UBA1609; genus JALHOQ01. Next base: position 2,426 of record JANMVK010000469.1, on the reverse strand, counting down.
GAATCGCACACGCCTTCTTTGGCGGTTGGCTTGGTCGAGATATGGTACACAGCGCCGCAGGACTTACAAACCCGGCGGCCGGTCAAGCGTCCGAGCAACAGATCGAGTGGAACTTCAATAAACAGGCTCTTGTCGACTTTGAGCTGCAGCTTTTTAAGCAATCCCACCAAAGCTTCCGCCTGAGCCACATTGCGGGGAAATCCATCGAGAATAAAATTTTTGCCGTTGAGCTTGTTCAGCTCTTCTTCCACCAGCCCGATAGTCACTTTGTCAGGAACCAGGTTGCCGCCATCGAGATAACCTTTGGCTTCTTTACCTAGCGGAGTGCCATTTTTAATGGCCTCGCGAAACAGATTGCCGGTGCTGATATGGCGCATCTTTTGGCGCTCAATCAGAAGTTCCGATTGAGTGCCCTTACCGGCTCCCGGCGGGCCAAACAGGATCAGGTTCAATATTGAACCCTCCGGCTTTTCAGTTTCACGCCTTTCAACATGCCCTCATAGCGGGCCGTAAGAAGGTGCGATTGAATCTGCTGGCTGGTATCCAAGGCCACGCCTACGAGAATCAGCAAGCTGGTGCCACCGAAATAAAATGGAACTTTAAACTGGTTGATCAGCATGGTCGGGAGCACGCAAATCACGCTCAAGTAGATGGCGCCTGATACCGTTAAGCGGTCCAAAACTTTTTTAATATAGTCGGCCGTGCTTTTGCCCGCGCGGATGCCGGGAATAAAACCGCCGTATTTTTTTAAGTTATCGGCCACTTCGGTCGGATTGAAGACAATTTCCGTATAGAAGAAGCAGAAGAACACGATCAGACCGACAAACAGCAGATTGTACATCGTCGCGCCCGGACTCAAGGTTTGCGATAACCGCTGCAAGGCCGGATTTTGCACGAACTGCGCCATTGTCGCCGGGAACATCAGCAAAGAGCTCGCGAAGATCGGCGGAATCACGTTGGAGAAGTTAATTTTCAGAGGCAAATGTGACGATTGCGCCTGCGACATTCCCTCACGGGTTGGTGCCCGCTGAGAATATTGGATCGGTATCCGCCGCTGCCCCACTTCCAGAAACACAATCACCGCGATGGTCAAAACCATGGTGACCAGCAAAACCAAAGCAATTAATCCGTTGAGTTCGTTGGTCTGCACCATTTGCCACATACGGATGGCACCGCTCGGCAAGCCCGCTGCAATACCGGAGAAGATGATCAAGCTGGATCCATTGCCGATTCCGCGCTCGGTGATTTGCTCACCCAGCCACATCACAAAGCAAGTGCCCGACATCAAAGTGATGATCGTCACCAAATGGAAACTTAAGCCGGGACCGAACGAGCGGGTCACCACTAAAGGTTGACCGTTGTGATCAGCACGGGCCAGAAACGAAGCCATAGCGTAACCCTGAACTAGGGCGAGCACGATGGTGGCGTAACGGGTGTACTGATTGATTTTCTTACGGCCGGGTTCGCCTTCTTTTTTCAATTGTTCCAGATACGGAATCGCCGTCTGCAACAGCTGAAAAATAATCGACGCGGAAATGTAGGGCATAATTCCAAGCGCGAACACACTGAAACGCTCAAGCGCTCCGCCGGTGAACGTGTTGAATAGGCCGAAAATTCCACTCGCCTGAGTGGCGAAGAATTGTAACATGACGTTGGCGTCCACTCCCGGAACGGGAACATGCACACCAAGACGATAGATCGCTAAAATACCGAGAGTGAACAGAATGCGTTTGCGAAGCTCCTCGGGGATGCTGATACCAGATGCTGCCACTAGATGACCTCGACTTTTCCTCCAGCTTTTTCAAGCGCGGCCTTCGCGCTTTCGCTGAACTTGTGTGCGCGAACAGTTAAACCCTTGGGTGCGTCGCCACGGCCGAGGATTTTCACCTTGGCGGCTTTGCCGACTAAACCGGCTTTAGCCATCTCTTCGGGACCAACGGTTCCGGAGAGCTTAGCGAGTTGACTCACATTCAGGATTTCATATCGGTTAGCGAACGGCTTGTTGCTAAAGCCAACTTTCGGCATACGCCGGGTCAACGGCGTTTGACCGCCTTCAAATCCGCGGCGGATGGGCGCGCCCTTACGGGCTTTTTGTCCCTTGTCACCTTTAGTGGAAGTTCCGCCTTTGCCTGAACCGCGTCCGCGGCCCAAGGCTTTCGTGTTGTGGGTCGACCCACGGAATTTTTTTAATGAAGCTAGTGCGTTCATTTATTTCTCCACTTCCACTTGAACCAAATGCTGGATCATAAAGATCTGGCCGCGGTTCGCGGGATTGTCTTTGATGACTTTAATGTCATTGATTCCGCGCAATCCTAAACAGCGCGCGGCATCCTGTTGCCTTTTGGTCGTTCCGATCAGACCTTTTTTTAATGTCACTTTGAAAGTTTTAGCCATAAATTACCTCGAATTACTCCGCAGACCGTGTC
>JANMVK010000464.1:0-3222 GCA_031392725.1 Pseudobdellovibrionaceae bacterium | reverse complement strand
CAACACTTGGCCCGGGCCAAGTGTTGGGAGCGCGTCCAGCAATTTTGTAGAATCCGGATTCACCCGAAACGACCCGCTAAGATCAACAACGGTCTTACCCAGCTTCAAAATCTTAGGCGCCAGCTCCGCCGACGCCTCATTCGGGGTCGCCAAAAACACAATATCGGCCAAATTATCCATCATCTGGTCGTCGGTCAGGCAGGTCACCGAGGCTGCGGAATCGAGCATCAGCTCGTCCTTTAACGAAAATTCCCGAGTGGCAAACGCCGTCTTAAGCTCTACAGCAGCGTGAGACAAGAGAATCCGCGCCAGCTCCAAGCCGGAGTACCCGCGGGCGCCAACCACGGAAACAGGGATTTTGTTGTGCGAATACTTATGCACCATATTGAATAATTATGTGATTAGAGCTTTTAAATCAATAAAAAACTGCGTATATTCGTTTTAAGTGCATAAATATTCGTGCGCCCTGGACGAAAGGAAACGGAAATATGACGAAACCTAAACAAAAGGTCCTGCTCGTATACAGCGGCGGCCTCGACACCTCGATTTGCATTCCCATGATGCGCGAAGATTACGGATATAAAGACGTGGTCACGGTCACCATCGACGTCGGCCAAGATCCCGCCGATATCACCCAAGCTGAGGAAAAAGCCAAGGCCATGAAGACCGAGCACTACACGGTCGACGCCAAGGAAGATTTCGTCACAAACTTTTGCTGGCCGGCGGTCAAAGCCAACGGCGATTACCAGGGTTATCCCATGTCGACATCCATCGCGCGCCCGTTGATCGCGGCTAAGGCGGTTGAAGTGGCCCAGAAACTGGGCATCACGTCGTTCGCCCACGGCTGCACCGGCAAAGGCAACGATCAATATAGGATCGAGTTCGGCATCCGGGTGCTAATGCCCGAAGCGGAGATCCACGCCCCGATCCGCGAAAAAAATCTCACGCGGACCTGGGAAATCGAATACGCCAAGAAGAAAAACGTCCCGATCCAGCAATCCCTCAGCAAGATTTGGTCCGTGGACGAGAACCTGTGGGGCCGCTCGATTGAAGGCGGAAGGCTCGAAGAACCCGCGTTCGCCCCGCCCGAAGAGATCTTTAAATGGACCAAATCCATCGAAACCAGCGAGGCCAAGGCCACCGATCTCAAAATCGGTTTCAAAAACGGCCTGCCCGTCACCCTCAACGGCAAAACTGCGAGCCCCGCCGCACTAGTTCAGCAGCTCAACACCATTGCCGGAAATCACGGCATCGGCCGCATCGACGTGATGGAAGACCGAATGATGGGCCTAAAGGTGCGGGAAAACTACGAATGTCCCGGCGCCACGGTTTTCTTAAAGGCCCACAAGGCGCTTGAAAATCTGGTTCTCACCCGCGACGAAATCCGCGTGAAGGCGCAGATTGATCAAGAATGGAGCAAAATGGCCTACGAAGGTTTGTGGTGGGATCCCTTGAAAGAGGACCTCGAAGCCTTTATCGGCGCCACCCAACGGCGGGTCACTGGCGAGGTGCATCTAAAACTTTATAAGGGTCAGGCGACCATCGTGGGACGCGAGTCCAAGTGGCAACTCTACTCTGAAGATCTCGCTTCGTTCGATACGGAGACCTTCGATCAGCGTGAAAGTACCGGAGCGGTCAAAAATTTTGGCTTGCAGTCCCGTATGTATTATCAGTTAAGTAAGAAGATGCAGCAGGAGATGTAATGGCTTTATGGGGCGGTAGGTTCTCACAGGAGATTGATGAATTGATGGCGAGGTTCTCCTCGAGCATCGATATCGACTCACGCCTGTGGGAAGTCGACATCCGCGCCACCATCGCTCATGTGCGAATGCTCACCCAGCAGAATATTCTGGTGCAAGAAGACTGCGACAAAATTATTCACGGATTAAACGAAATCGGCCGCGAAATCAAAAGCGGCGCGTGGACGTTCAATCCGAAGGCCGAAGATGTGCATGGAGAAATCGAGCAACGTCTGTTTGAAAAAATCGGCGAGCCCGCAAAACGCATGCACACCGCGCGTTCCAGAAATGATCAAGTGGCGACCGACACCCGGCTGTTCTTAAAAGAACGGGTTGAGCATCTGTGCGTGTTGATCGCGAAGTTACAGCATACAATTGTGAGTTTAAGTGAAACACACACCGAAACTTTATTACCGGGCGTGACTCATATGCAGCACGCACAGCCGGTGACACTCGCCCATCATATGATGGCGTACTTTTGGATGTTGCAACGGGATTCAGACCGGCTGACACAATCACTGCCGAGAATTTTGTCGATGCCCCTCGGCGCCGCGGCCCTAGCCGGCACCGGCTGGCCCATCGACCGCGCGCAAACCGCTAAAGAATTGGGTTTTAAGGAAGTCGCGCCGAATTCTCTCGATGCGGTCAGCGACCGGGATTTTGTAATTGAGTTCTTAAGCCACGCTTCTTTGTGCATGATGCACTTATCGCGGCTGTGCGAAGAGCTCATCATGTGGTCCACACCCGAATTTGGTTTTATCGAATTGAGCGACACAGTCACCACCGGTTCCTCAATTATGCCGCAAAAGAAAAATCCCGACGCCGCCGAACTGATTCGCGGCAGAGTGGGCCGCGTGTACGGCGCGCTGATGGGTTCACTCACTATGATGAAGGCGTTACCGCTCTCGTATAATCGCGATATGCAGGAAGACAAAGTGCATTTGTTCAGCGCGCTCGATGTGTTAACGCCGTCGCTTGAGTTAATGGACATAATGCTCAAATCCACCGAATGGAAACCTGAGAAAATGCTAGCCGCGCTTAAAGGCGATTTCTCAAACGCCACTGATCTCGCCGACGATCTCGTAATCAAAGGCCTAAGCTTCAGACAAGCTCATGAAGTTGTGGGTTCATTGGTATGCGCATGTCTCAGAGACGGCGTGCGGCTCGAGGATCTCACGGTCAAAGACCTAAAAGTTCACCACGAACTATTTGACGAAGCCAGCACCGCCAAGCTCGCGCACGTCACCGTAATGAGCGCCCGCATGTCGGAAGGCGGAACCGCGCCGGCCGCGGTTCAAGCGCAAATTCAAAAAGCCAAAAAACTTTTATTAAAATAGGAAATGGTGACGCGCTGATACGCAGAAAAGCGGCGGGCGCCTTCTAGCGCAGCTGCGTGAACGACTTCATCCAGCCAAAAGTGTCATCGGCCAGGCCGTATTGGATATTGGTGATGGTCTCAAACAATTGTTTGGTCAAACCACCC